>JAOACU010000789.1 GCA_026417715.1 Anaerolineae bacterium
CTGAACCTGAAACCTGAAACCTGCAACCTGAAACCTGAAACCTGCAACCTGCAACCTGAAACCTGCAACCTGAAACTATGAAAATCACAGACGTTCGATTCATTGCGTTGAAATATCCGCTGGCGCAACCGTTGCGCTTGGCGTGGGGACCGATGACGCATCGTCAATTTGCACTCATCGAAATCGAAACCGACGCGGGCATTACCGGCATTGGCGAAACGTCGGTCAACTTTCCGCATTGGTCACTCACGGAACGTCGCGCCACGATTCTCGACGGTATCAAGCCACTTCTCATCGGCGAAGACCCGCTACGCATCGAAGCGTTGTGGGAGAAAATGTATCGCGCGCTGATTCGACTTGGTTTGCTGTGGGGCAAGGGCGCGATTCTCTCGGCAATCGGTGGCGTTGACATTGCGTTGTGGGACATTGCGGGCAAAGCGTACGGTGTGCCTATCTACGCACTCTTCGGCGGCAAACTGCGCGACACGATTCCGCTTTACGCCGTCGGCTTTAGCACCCAAGACCCAGTCACGAGTGTGGGTGAGTTGCTCGCGCGCGGCTATCGCGCGGTCAAACTCCGCATCGGATTCGACACCGAGCAAGATTTAAGGTTGGTCGAAACAGTGC
>JAOACU010000790.1 GCA_026417715.1 Anaerolineae bacterium
CAATAGTTTTGCGTTTGTGCGCGCGTCAAGCGAATCGCGCCGGTGATGGTGCGCGTTTCGCCGGGCGCGAGGGGCGTGCCAAAGCCCCAACGATACGGATGGTCAATGCCGGTACGATTATCGAAATCAATGCCAACGCGAAAGTTGCCGGCGACTTCGGTAAAGCCGCGCGAGCGAAACGTATCGCCTTCGTTGTAAACAAAACCGGGCGCGGGCGATTGTGTGGGCAAGGTCTGCGCGCTATCGTTGCGCACCGTCACACTCACACCCAGTTGCTGTCCCGCGTCAAGCGTCGTGGGTGTGAACGTGACATTGGTGATAGAAATAGGTGGACGAACCGTGATGCGCTGCGTGCCCAGCCGATCCTGTTTCCACGCGACCAACTCTTGCACCAAACCGAGCCAGTAATCGCGCGCTTGCGCGTTCTTCATCCGAATCGCGCCGGTGATGGTGCGTGTTTCGCCGGGCGCGAGCGGCGTGCCAAAGCCCCAGCGATACGGATGATCAATGCCAGTACGATTGTCAAATTCAACGCCGACGCGATACGCGCCACTCGTTTCGGTGAAACCGCGCGAGCGGAACGTATCACCTTCGTCGTACACAAAACCGGGATCGGGTCCTTGCG
>JAOACU010000791.1 GCA_026417715.1 Anaerolineae bacterium
ATTTTCAAATCCCATCGGTGCGGAACGAACAATCGTGAACGAATACAACTCCCCGCGTCCATCGAATTCGTGGGGTTGCAAGTTCGTGGACTTGCATTCGGTACACACCTGACGCGGTGGAAAGAATTTTGCGCCACAGTTCTGACACACTGTCCCTTCAAGTCGAAAGCGTTGATCTTTCAATCGCCAATTGCGTGCTAAATCCATAACGACCTCAATGAGCCAATTGTCCAATGAGCCAATGAGCCAAAGGACAAAAGACGAAGGACGAAAGACTTTGGCTCATTGGTACATTGGTTCATTGGTTAATTGACCAAGATGTGTGTCACCGCATTCGCCGCGACACCACCGAGCGATTGAATCATCGCCACGTGTGCGTTGGGCACTTGGTTCTTGCCGGCTTCGCCGCGCAATTGCATCACGGCTTCGACCGCTTGATACACGCCCGTTGCACCGACAGGATGCCCGCGCGCTTTCAGTCCACCCATCGTGCTAATCGGCACGCGACCCTGAATCCCGATTTCACCTTCGCGCGCGAGATACGCGCCGCGTCCGCGTTCGGCAAAGCCAGCGGCTTCGAGTGACATCACGCTCATAATCGAGAATGCGTCGTGCAACTC
>JAOACU010000079.1 GCA_026417715.1 Anaerolineae bacterium
ATGCTCGCCGCATCCGTCGCCGGTCTCAGATCGACAAACCACACGCCTTGTGGCAAATTCAACTCCGCCGCTACTGCCACTGCTAAACGCGTCTTGCCCACGCCCGCCGGACCCGTCAGCGTCACCAGCCGCTGTTCTGCCACAAGGCGTTTGATCTGCGCCAATTCTTGTGCGCGCCCGATAAAGCAATTGAGTGGAAGCGGAAGATGGAGCATGGGAGAGGGCATCCGCGCGTCCGGTGAATGCGTCGCGAGGTCGCTCAACGATTGTTCGTAAACGTGACGCGTTTCTGGGCTCGGCTCACATTCCAATTCGCGCTGGAGCGTGTTGACACACGCGCGATAGTAGCGAATGACGCTAATGCGATCGCCACACCGACTGGCAAGCCGCATCAATTCGCAATAAGTTTCTTCGCGCAATGGATCGTAACGCAAGAGTCGTTGCGCTTGCTCGAACGCCAGACGGTACTCGCGCTGTTCTTTGAGCAGTTCGATCCATTCCTCCAGCGCGTTGATGAAGCATTGCCGAAGGCGTTCGCGCTCTGGCAAGAGCCAATCGTCGTAGCACGTCGTCAGCAAATCCCCTTGGTAGATGCTGACCGCGCGTTCCAGACACGCGTACCGCGCGGACGATTTCTGCTTGGCGGCGTTAGCCAGTTCGCGTTCGAACTCGAGCACATCCAGCGTAAACGGCGCGCGTGCGAGCCATTGCAGCGTCGTGTCTCTTATTTCGACGAAACACTCCGCGTCCGGCAAGGCGTGCCGCAAATCGAAAATGAGTTGGCGCAAATTGTTGCGGGCTTTGAGTTCGCTCAGGTCGGGCCAGAAGGCGAAGGCAATCTGCTGACGCGATTGAGGAAGATCGCGATGCAGGAGGAGATAAGCCAGAAGATTCTGGAGGCGCGCCGATTTAATCATCACCGGCGTCTCGCCGTACGTGATGTGCAGATGACCCAACAACTGGATATGCAACGTTTCCATCGGCACGCGTCCCGCAAGGTTTATTTGGATTATATGACAGGATATGTGACTAGTCAATGTCTGAAGATCGTTGTTGGAACTTTTGTCTAGTGTCTAACGTCTATTTTCCGAAACCACTTGCCCCATTGTCTCATCTGTGTTACAATCTTGTCAGGTAGTCGTTTAGTCGGATAGTCGGGTAGTCGCATAGTCTGGTAGTCTTGAAACGATTGAACGCTGGTTTGACGACAAGACTACTCGACTATGCAACTATGCGACTAGATGACAAGGAGTATCTATGAATCCCATCCGTTCCCTCCTCCGCGCGTTGTGGCAACACCGCCTTGCCACGTTGCTCGCGCTGGTGTTCCTCCTCGTCGTCGCGCTGTTTGCCGCGACGTACTACATCGTTAACCTCCCCAACCTTGTCCTCGATCGTCAGCAAACGATTGTTTTGGGTCCCACGCAATTTGCGCCGGAAAATCCGAGCGCGCTGCGCGTCGTCGTACGCGACAGTAGCACGAATCAACCGATTGCCAACGCCGATGTCACTGTGCGAATGGTCGCCAAGCGCGACGGCGCGACGCAAACCCTCTTCACGGGCAAAACCGATGCGCGTGGCACCGCGCCGGTGTCGTTCGTTCTTCCCGCCAACACTGCGCGCGATCAGACACTTGTCATCGAAACGCAGTCACCCGCAGGACGCGATCGCATCGAACGCGCGGTGACGGTGGCACGCAGTTACAAAGTGCTCGTCACCACCGACAAGCCGATTTACCAGCCGGGGCAGACGATTCACTTGCGCGCGCTCGCGCTCAGCACGATTGACCGTGTGCCTGCGAAAGGTCAGGACATTGAATTTCTCATCGAAGACCCCAAGGGCAACAAGATTTATCGCAAGACACTCAAAGCGTCCGACTATGGCATCGTCAGCGCGGAATTTCAACTCGCGGAAACAGTGAATTCGGGCGATTACAAAATTACGGCAACGCTCGGCGATACCAAATCGGAAAAGACGGTGAACGTCAAGCCGTATGTGTTGCCCAAGTTCAAGGTGACCGTCGAGACCGAACGCAGTTACTATCTGCCCGGCGAAAGAGTGACCGGCAAAATTCGCGCCGATTATTTCTTCGGCAAACCCGTTGCCAAGAGCGACGTGACCATCAAAGGCGTGGTGTATGATGTCGCGCGCGCCGAGACGATTAACCTCACCGGCAAGACCGACGATAACGGCGTTTACACCTTTTCGTTTGTACTGCCTAACTATTTCGCTTCGACTGGGCTAACCAAAGACCGCGCCGATTTCGGCTTGGAAGTCTCTGTCCCCGATCAAGCGAATCACACCGAGCAAACCTCGCGCGTCATCCCGATTGCCAGCGGCGCGATCATCATTGACGCGGTACCCGAAAGCGGACGCATCGTTGCCGGCGTAGAGAACATCGTGTACATCCTCACATCACTACCCGATGGCTCACCCCTCGAAACGACGTTGACGATTTCTGGCGCAGGCGCGACCCAGCAGACGCGCACCGGCAGGTACGGTCTCGCCGAAATCAAAATCACTGGGCAGCGCGGCACGACGACGCTGACGATCAGCGCGCAAGACGCACAAGGACGCCGCGCCACGCGCAACATCCAACTGCAATCCGAAACGACCGCCACGCAAATTCTTTTGCGTCCTGATCGCGCGACCTATCGCGTCGGCGAAACGATGAAACTCGATGCGTTCACCACGAATAGTACGGGCACCGTGTATCTCGACATCGTCAAGGAACGCCAAACGCTTTCGACGCGTGCGGAGGATGCGGTGAATGGACGCGCGACAATCAGCGTGGACGTGACGCCCGAAATGATCGGCACACTGCAACTGCACGCGTATCACATCGAACGCGATGGCACGATTACGCGCGATGCGCGCATCGTCGTTGTTGAACAGCCAAGTGAGTTGAACATCGCGATTTTGCCTGACCGCGACGTGTATCGCCCTGGCGATGTATCGAAGATCACATTCAACGTGACGGACGCGCAAGGCAAGGGTGTGCAGAGCGCGCTTGGCATCGCCGGCGTGGACGAAGCCGTGTTCGCACTCGCAGAGCAAGACCCCGGTTTTGCCAAGTTGTATTTCCTATTGCAAAAAGAATTGCTCGAACCCAAGTATCGAGTCAAGGGATTCACCTTGCCCGAAGTGGTCGCGTATCAACCGCAACCCAAGCCGCAGGAAGTGCGCGTCGCGCAAACGCAATCGGCGAACGCGGCGTGGGCACTCGCAACGCCATTCGATTTTGTGTTGCGCGCAAATTCCCAACCTGAAAAACGCGCCGCCGTCAGCAAAGCGCAAACCGAAGGGTTCAACAATCTTGCCGCAACACTCGCCGCTTTTCTCTCACTCATTCCGCTGGGGTTGGCGGGATTCGTCGTTGCCAGTCTCGCGGCGAAACAAGTGTTGGGCAAATCACTCGCGCTGTGGCTTGCCGCGACACTCGCCTACTGTGTCGCTTCGCCGTTCTTCATCGGTGGCATCGCGATCATCGGCACGATTCTCTTGGAACTGAAACTGGGTATGCTCATCGTCGCGCTCGTTGCGTTCGCGCTCGTTGTTGCGTTTGCGATTGTCGCTGTGCACGCGATTCTCAAGCGCGATGCGTGGCTCCAAGCCGCGTTGATTTTGCTCGCCACGTATTTCGTCGTGATGGGCATCTTTGCGTACGTTGCGCTGAAAGCAGTGACGATCAATGAGTGGCTCGCGTTTGCGGTGATCCTGACATATCTCGGCACGCTGGCGACGATCGTACTCATCGGCATCGGCTTGATCGTACAAAAAGAGACTGCGCCCGGACTCGCGGCATTGCTCCTCGTGTTGATTTTCATCCCCGCGACGATTCTGCTGGCGATGTTTCCAACTACGGGACCGTTTTTACGCACGATGGGACACCCAGGCTTGTATATGCCTCCCGCGTGGCTCACAGGTTGCGCACCTGCCGCGACACCCGCGCCAAGGCAACCCGGCAATCTCTTTCGCGATCTGGGCACGCTTGGCGCGCAAGAGAGAATGCCGGTGCTGCTGGCGGCGCCGACCAAAGCACCTGAGCCCACACGTCCCGCTACGGCAGAGCAAGTCGCGTCAACCGAACAACCGCGCCTGCGTCAGTATTTCCCAGAGACGTTGTACTTTAACCCGCAGGTCATCACGAACGAAAACGGCACGGTCACGCTCGACATTCCACTTGCCGATTCGATTACCACATGGCGACTCGCGGTCACTGCATCGTCACAGCGCGGCGAACTCGGCGCGGCGAGCACGGGCATTCGCGTCTTTCAAGATTTCTTCGTTGACCTCGATCTGCCGATCGCGCTGACGCAGAACGACGAAATTTCGATTCCCGTCGCGGTGTACAACTATTTGACGACCGCGCAAAAAGTGCGCTTGCAAATCGAAAAGCAATCGTGGTTCGAGTTGCAAGACCAAGCGGAAAAAGTGTTGACAATTGCATCGAACGATATTGACGTGGTGTACTTTCGTATCAAAGCGATAAAATTTGGAACACAAAAGTTAAAAGTGACTGCGCTCGGCGAAAAAATGTCGGATGCGATCCAGCGTGAGATTCGCGTCTATCCCGATGGCAAGCCCATCGAAAAGACCACGAGTAACTGGCTCAAGGACGCAACGACCCAAGTCGTCGAGATTCCGATGCAAGCGATTCCTGGCGCGTCGCGCGTCGAAGTGAAAATTTATCCGAGTATCGTGAGTCAGGTCGTCAGTGGTCTCGATGGTTTGTTACGAATGCCCTTTGGCTGATTTGAACAAACGACGTCGGTGACGTTCCCCAATGTGTTGGTGCTCAACTATTTGAAACAAACCAAACAAGCATCGCCCGAAATTCAAATGAAAGCGGAGAATTACATCGCACTTGGCTATCAACGTTTGCTCACGTTTGAAGCGCAAGGTGGTGGCTTTTCGCTCTACGGTCGTCCACCGGCAAGTGTGATGCTCACTGCCAAAGCGTTGCTCGAATTCAGCGATATGGCAAAAGTGTATCCTGTTGATCCCGCGCTGATCAACCGCACGCGCCAATGGCTCCTCGCGCAACAAAGGTCCGATGGCACGTGGGGCGCGGCGTACGCGATGGATCGCGTGGCGAGTGGCGATGTGGATCCGCTCCCGCTCACTGCGTACGTCACGTGGGCGATTCTGGAGAGCGGTTTGAAAGACGATGCGCGCATCACGCGCGCGATCGCGTATCTCAAAGAGAACGCCGCGCGCGCGAGCGATGGTTACACTCTCGCAATGGTCGCGAACGCGCTCGTTGCGTTCGATCCGAACGATTCGACGACACGCGGCGCGCTCGCGCGACTCGACGCGCTCAAAGTCGCGGATGGTGATGGGGTGTACTACCCGACGCGCGTCGGATCGTTCACCGGCGCGTACGGTGTGTACGGCAACATCGAAACGACGGGACTCGCCGCGTACGCGTTTCTGCGTGCCAAGCAGTATCCAGAATCAGCGCAACGCGCGCTGAATTACCTCGTCCAGAAAAAAGATCCGCACGGCACGTGGGGTTCGACCCAAGCGACGATTCTCGCGCTACGTGCGCTCATCCAATCGGTCATCGAAGCGGGTGAAGTCGCGGGTGATGCGACGGTGCGCGTGTCGTTCAACGGTGCACAAGCCAAGCCGATCACAATCAACAAGGAAAACGCCGGCGTGGTGCAAATCGTCACGTTCGATGATGTCAATCCCGGCGTGAATCGCATCGCGTTCAGTGTGGAAGGCAAGGGTTCGTTGGCGTACCAAGTTTCGGCGCATTACTACTTGCCTTGGCAGTACGTTCCACCCACGCCCGAAGCCGAAAAACTCGTGGACATCCAAGTCCGTTACGATCGCACGACACTCGCGGTGAACGACGAGGTGCGCGTCACGGCAGAGGTGCGCCTCACCAAAGCCGGCACCGCGCGGATGACGATTGTGGACTTGGGTATTCCGCCGGGCTTTGCGGTGCTGACCGAAGACCTCGATATGGCGGTGCGCGCGAAAACGATCGCGCGTTACGAACTGACCGCGCGCCAAATCATCATCTACCTCGAAGAGTTCGACTCGAAGAAACCAATCACGTTCACGTATCGGCTCAAAGCGAAATTCCCGTTGCGCGCGCAAACACCGAGTTCGACGACGTACGATTACTACAACCCCAGCGTCACCGCCACGCAAGCACCGACGATGTTGACAGTGAAGTGATGACCGCTGACCGACGACCGCTGACCGACGCGCTTTTGAAGGTGGTCGGCGGTCTGCTGTCGGCGGTCGGTTTGACATTTCGCCTTGTTGTGGTATGATTGCGCCAAAACCCGACACGAGGAAAAACGCGCGTGCGAAAGATTTGCGTCATTGGCGTTGGCTATGTCGGTTTAGTGACAGGCACCTGCTTTGCCGATTTGGGCAATCAGGTCGTCTGTCTCGACATCGCCGAAGACAAGATCGAAAAACTCAAACGCGGCGAAATGCCGATTTACGAACCTGGTTTGGAAGAATTAGTTGCGCGCAATGTTACCGCGCAACGTCTGCACTTTACCACCAAGTATCAAGAAGCCGTACCGAATGCCGATTTCATTTTCATCGCGGTCGGCACACCCTCGGGTGTGGACGGCGAAGCCGATTTGAAATACGTGCGGATGGCAGCAGAAAGCATCGCCGAAACGTTGACGCACTATGCGATCATCATCGACAAGAGCACCGTCCCCGTCGGCACCGGCGATTCGGTCGCGGAGATTTTGATCGAACGCGGCAAAAAGCCCGGCGTAGATTTCGATGTGGTCTCGAATCCAGAGTTTCTGCGCGAAGGTTCAGCGGTGTACGATTTTATGCAACCCGATCGCGTGGTGCTGGGCGCGACGAATCCCGATGCTGCTGACAAGGTCGCGCAACTCTACCTGCCCTTGCGTTGCCCGATTATGATCACCGATTTGCGTACCGCCGAGATGATCAAGTACGCGTCGAACGCGTTTTTGGCGACGCGCATTTCGTTCATCAACGAGATTGCGACGATCTGCGAAAAACTCGGCGCGGACATCAAAGAAGTCGCGGCAGGGATGGGAATGGACAAACGCATCGGACGCGCGTTTTTGGATGCGGGGGTCGGCTTTGGGGGTAGTTGTTTTCCGAAGGCAACGAGACTGTTTTTGTCTTGAACAGTCCGCACGTTGCCACCGAATCGCTCGAAAAACTTTTTGCCGAGGCAGGACAATCGTTTCAAGGTGATGTCGTTCAGGTCAAAGTGCCAGCGCATCGGCGGGTGTTGGCATTCGATTTGAACACTGGCAAACCCACACTCGCCGATGTACGCGCAGTGACACGTCGCGCGTACAACGGCACGATGGTCACCTTGCAAACGAGTATGGGACGATCGTTGCGTGTGACCGCTGATCATCCCATCATCGTGCGCGCTGAATCAGGATTTAAAATAGTGCCTGCTTGTAGCGTGGTGCCGGGTGACCAATTGATGGCATTGTGCGAACTACCGCACGTTGAATCTACATCGGCACTGAATCTGATTGAACTGTTGCAGGGAACATCACTCGACGCAGAGGTGTATGTTTCAGCGCGCGACCAATCGTTTGCCGAACAATATGCGCGCTTTGCCAAGTATATTCCTGCTGATACGTATCGCTATCCGCACGACATCAAACGTTCCAATCGAATGCCCTTGTGGTTGTTCCGTCAATTGACCGAACAGGGTGTCTTGGATGTGCCGACAGAACGTTTACAACTCTACACCGCCAAAGGCGCGGCAACCAAGATCAACGCCGTGATTCCTGTAGATGCCGATTTGATGCGGTTGTGTGGTTATTACCTTGCCGAAGGATACATCAGTTGTGACACGGGACGCGCCGGAGCGATTCGTGAGCGCGTGGGTTTTAGTTTCAACGCCAACGAGACTGCCTACATTGACGATGTCAAACGTATTCTGGAACGTTGGGGATTGAAATACATCGAGCGACACGGCACTCGTACTTTGAGCATCGTTGTTTCGTCACGCGTTTTCGCGTACCTGTTACGTGATGTGTTACAGTTCGGAACGCGCTCGAATGACAAAGCCCTGCCGCGTCTGGCGTTCAACGTTGCGCCTGAATGGCGTTACGAACTGGTGCGCGGCGCGTTTAGTGGCGATGGCGCGGTGACTGCTGTCCAAGATGGCAAGAATTTGATGTTCGAGTATGCGACGGTAAGCAAACCGCTGGCGGATGGAATGGCACTGTTGCTCCAAACACTGGGTATCGTTCCCTCCATCCGAACACGCTGGATGAACAAATCAAAGCAGATGGCGTACATTGTGCGCATCAGTGGGTATGCGCAATTGGACGCGCTGCGCGATGTGTTTGGAGAGAAACATCGCGCCAAGATTGATAGCGTACTCGCAGGTTATCAACGCCACATTCGTCAACGCGGTTTTACACGTGCCGATACGTATGCTACTTTGACCGTGCAAGATGTTCGCTACGAAGAGGTGAATACAACGGTCTATAGTTTAGAGACGAGTACGGGAACGTTGATTGCCGCATCGGGATTGATTTGCCACAACTGTTTTCCCAAGGATGTCAAAGCCCTGACGTGGATGGCGGAAGTGAACGGCTGTCACCCGCAGTTGTTACGCGCGGTGATGGACATCAACCGCGACCAGCGTTTGCTCGTCATTGCCAAACTGCGCGAACTCTTGGGCACAGTGCGCGGCAAGACGATTGCGGTGTGGGGCTTGGCGTTCAAACCGAATACCGATGATGTGCGCGAAGCCCCCGCGCTCGACATCATCCACATTTTGCAGAGCGAAGGTGCGCGCATCCGCGCGTACGATCCAGTGGCGATGGAAAACGCGCGGCGCGTCACGTCAGGTGTGACGTTTTGTGAGAGTGCATACGCGGCGGCAGAAGGCGCAGACGCGCTCGTCCTCGTGACCGAGTGGAACGAGTTCAAGCAAATGGATATGGCGCGCGTCGCCAACGCGCTCAAGCAAAAAATTCTCGTGGATGGTCGCAACGTCTACGAACCCGACAAGATGCGCGAGTTGGGATTTGTGTATCGAGGAATTGGACGGGGATATTAAGCGCTGTTCGATCTTAGAGTTCCCCGTCTTTCCACACATACGAAATGGTAACACTATGCCCACTGTCCTGAAGATTGGGCGATATCGTTTCTTCTTCTTCAGCCGTGAAGACAACGAGCCGCCTCATATCCACGTTGAATCTGCTGAGAACGCTGCCAAATTCTGGCTGCGCCCCGTCACTCTGGTTTGGGCAGTTGGATATAATTCAAAAGAACTGGGACAGATCAGGAAAATCATCGAAGAACATGTGGATTTCTTTTTGGAGAAATGGTATGAACACCTTAAGCGTATCTAGTCCCACGGCTGTTCTTGCACTCGATGTCCGTTTTACTGACGACGCGCTCATCGTTACTCTCTCGGATGGCCGCGAAATCTCCGCACCCCTGGAATGGTTTCCGCGTCTACGTGATGCAACGCCAAAGCAACGCAAGAATTGGCGACTGATTGCAAAGGGAATCGGAATACACTGGGAAGACATAGACGAAGATATTGCGGTTTCTACATTATTAAGGGTGTGACCATGAAGGCGGGCAAGGTACGCACGCCTTACGGATAAGAGTGGCGCGCGAGTGCTCTTGACTGCATTGATCTATGCCGTCTGACTAATCCAACTTTAGAAAGTACCAATGTAATGATTGTGCATGCTCGGAGTAGTATATATAATGCTATCTACGGGGATTGATCTTGTCGAGATAGCGCGGATTGCCAAGACGATTGAACGATACGGGTATCGTTTTTTAACGCGTGTCTTCACCGAAAATGAATTGCGCTACTGTCGTGGCAACGTGCATCAACTTGCCGCGCGCTTTGCCGCCAAAGAAGCCGTAAGCAAGGCACTCGGCACGGGATTCGATGGCATCGTTTGGCGCGACATCGAAATTGTTTCTGACGCTCAAGGGAAGCCGAGCGTTCGTTTGAGCGGTCGCGCGGCACGACGCGCGGCACAAGCGAGTCTCCAAAATTTCGCGCTTAGTTTATCTCACACCCGCGAACATGCGATTGCGCTCGTCGTCGCGGAATGAACGGAGGTTAATTTGCAATGACTTTTCAAGAAGCCGAAAAAATCTACAAAGAGTTGCGCGCCCAGCACGAAGCGGGCAAACTCAGCGATGCAACGTTTGAAGCCGAAGTGGGTAAATTGCGCCTGCAAGACGCGCAAGGACGCTGGTGGCAAATCGGTGTGCAAACCGGTGAGTGGTACGTGCACGATGGGCAAAAGTGGAACAAAGCCAAACCGCCCGTCACGCCCGAACCTACACCTACGCCACCATCACCCGACATTACCGCCGTGTTGCCACGCCCTGGCGCGCCCGCGCGCGCGGCAGCACCCAAAGCGGAAAAAGCCGAACCCGCTAAGAAAGAACCTGCACCCAAGAAGGAAGGTGTTACCGCTTTGCCAGCGCGCTTGTTTTCGGCAAAACCCGCTGGACGCAACGGTGGTTTATCGCGCAATACGCTCATCGGTATCATCGCGGGTGTTGCCGTGCTGTGTGTCATTCTGGCAGTGGTCGGGTATATGCTGTTGCAAGGTGGAGGATTCGGGGGCATCGCGCGCGCGAACACACCGACTCCTACGCGCACCCTCGCGCTTCCCACTGTTCCACCATCGCCAACTTTGCCGAGACCAACCGATACGCCGTTGCCACCGCCGACACCGGTGATTACAGCGACATTGGCTTTGCCACCAACGCCGACTGCGACGCGCGCAGCGGTTGTGCGTACACCGACGCGCACACCCACCCGAGGTCCGCAAGCATCACCGACACCGAGCGCGCCACCAGGTGTGTACGTGCTAAAACTGGAAACGGTACCGTCCAAAATTGATATTGGTGGTGGAGGAACAGCCAAAGTCGGTTTCAAGTTAACCG
>JAOACU010000792.1 GCA_026417715.1 Anaerolineae bacterium
ATAAGAGACAGACCAAGTACGGTCTGAGTGGCACGTTTTTTGTGTACACGCGTCCGCTTGATCACACCGAGTTTATGACGTGGGCACAGGTGCAAGAACTCGTCGCGGCGGGGATGGACATTCAATCGCACTCGATCACACATCCGCATCTGCGCACACTCCCGCCGGATGCCGCGTTCAAAGAAATCGCTGAGTCGAAAGCGATTTTGGAAAAGCGATTGGGCAAGCCCGTCATTGCATTCTGCTATCCGTTTGGTGAATTCAACAACGCGATTATCGAAATGGTCAAGCGCGCGGGATACGAGAGTGCCGTGACACTCATTAGTGGCTATCGTCAGCGTGCCGACGAGTTGTACACCTTGCGTCGCATTCGTGTCTCGTATCGCGATACGCTCGACGATTTCATCGCGCGATTGCCCTAACGAATCCTTTACGTTGTTTTCATTTGGGTTTAATCCAATGGATGGAGATTAGAGATTGGAGAATAGAGATTGGGGAGGTTACGATGCAACGAGTCAGTTCCGCGCTACTATCGTGTGTCATATTGTTAGCCGTGTTGGTGGGTGTCGTTGGTGGAGCAGTGGCGGGTGGAGTTGTAGGGTACTACACAG
>JAOACU010000793.1 GCA_026417715.1 Anaerolineae bacterium
AAGTATGAAGGCGGAAGTATGAAGTATGAAGAGGAAGGGGGGAAACGATGAGTAGAACGCAAGAAGTTGAATTGCGGGCACGAACAAAAAACTTTGCCTTGCGAATCATTCGTCTCTATGCCTCACTGCCCAAGACTACTGAGGCGCAGGTGATTGGCAGACAAGTTCTTCGCTCGGGCACCTCCGTTGGCGCGCACTATCGCGAGGCACAACGCGCCAAATCGAATGCCGATTTCGTCAACAAAATCGAAGGCGCGTTGCAAGAATTGGATGAAACCGCGTATTGGTTAGAACTTTTGGTAGAGTCGGGAATCGTCCCAGAAAAGAAACTCAAGCCACTGATGCAAGAAACAGACGAATTGATTGCTATCTTTGTCACCATCGTCACCAAAGTTAAAGCCAAATAATCCTTTCATCCTTCATACTTCATCCTTCATACTTGGAATGGAAACAACACGAATGAGCAATCCTCCTCTCCTCTCTGTTCGCGATCTCAAAACTTATTTTTTTATGGACGAAGGCATCGTCAAAGCCGTAGATGGTGTCTCGTTCGATGTGTATCCCGGTCAAGTCTTTGGCATCGTCGGTGAAAGTGGTTGTGGCAAG
>JAOACU010000794.1 GCA_026417715.1 Anaerolineae bacterium
GCATTACCCCCTGGGGCGCGAACACATGGTACCGCAACTTGACCCGCAATACCTGGTGGTGATTCCTCACGGTGATCCCTTCGAACCCAGCGCGGATTTCATGAAAAAGTGGAAAATCATCTACCGCGATCCCGAAGGGGTAGTACTGGAGCGCATTGCCCCCTGAACAGGCAGGTATCATCCTTGACAACCCAGAACAAAAATTCTACAATCCACTCTGTTTTTGCTCCCGCTTTGTGGTAAGATAAACCCTTGCGGCGTTTTACAGGCGCTTTGGTGCGCCCGTTAGGTATTCTGGCTTATTCACCTGAAATCATCGAGTTTTCTATGGAACAACCTCTGGCTATTCGAACCGAGCATCTCGGGCGGGTATATAAAATCCGCAATAACCGCAAAGAAGCCTTTCGCGAACTCACTGCCCTGCAGGACGTCAACCTGGAAGTGCGGCGGGGAGAACTGTTTGGCTTACTAGGTCCCAACGGCGCGGGCAAAACCACACTGATTAAAATCCTCACCACCCTGCTGGCGCCTACCAGCGGCAAAGCCAGCGTGGCAGGGTTTGACGTGCTGACCCAAGCCGGAGAAGTGCGCAAGCGCATTAACAT
>JAOACU010000795.1 GCA_026417715.1 Anaerolineae bacterium
GGAATATCTCCTCCAAAGCTCAAAGACGGCAGGTCTTCTTCGTAAGCGCCGCTTTTTTCAAAATCCTCTTTACGAGAACGCGCTGGACGGTTCTTCTCAGGCACGCTTACCCCTCAGTGCTACGTTCAATCCAAATCGCCGCGCCGGCAATCGCCAAGGCCGCCAAAACAGAAAGTCCGATGGCAAGCGGTTCTAAAGCAATCACACCCCGCAACAGCAGACCAAACAAGGCATCGAACACCCACAAAAACAGACCCATCAGGGCGGTCACAAGCAACACCGTCCCCGTGAGGCGCACAGCCTCATCACGGGTTGGCCAACTAACCCGCTTCAGCTCCCGCAGCGTCTCGCGCAGGTAACGCACAATTGCATTTTCTTTCTTGACCTCGGTCACCGATGCCTCCGTAACAATCTTACTATCACATTAAGACACCGTTCTGGAGCAGAAACGGTGTCTTAAATCGTATCTAGGCAGGCGAGGCAGGAATTGAACCCGCAACCTACGGTTTTGGAGACCGTTGCTCTGCCTAATTGAGCTACTCGCCTGCGTTACTCCTACTTAGTCTCGCGGTGCAGCGTATGCTGACGGCAGCGCGGGCAGTA
>JAOACU010000796.1 GCA_026417715.1 Anaerolineae bacterium
GGTAGTGAGATTGCCACGCGCCTTGCACAAGACGGTTACACCGTCGTCGTGAATTATCGAAGCGACGCGAACGCCGCGCAGGAAACGCTCGCGCGCGTGCAAGCGCACGCGCCGCGTGCCACCGCGATTCAAGCCGATGTGTCCACGCCCGAAGGCGCGAAACATCTGATTGACGAGACGCTGCGCGCGTTTGGACAAATTGATGTGCTCGTCAACAATGCGGGACCATTTCTGATCAAATCGGTCTTTGAAACCGAAATTGACGAGTGGCGTCACATCCTCGATAGCAATCTTTCCAGCGTATTCTACTGCATCAAATTCGCGCTACACTCGAGGCGCGAACGCAAGCGCGGCAACATGGTCAATCTCGGCTCACTCAACGTCGAAACATTGCGCGGCGCGCCGACAACAGCGGCATACAACGCCGCCAAAGCCGGCGTCATCGTGCTCACCAAATCGGTGGCGCGCAGTGAAGCGCGTTACGGCATTCGTTGCAATGTCATCAACCCTGGTTTCATCGAAACGTATGCAACGACCGACGCTGACCGCCGCGAACTTCCCAGTCTTGTGCCGCTGGGACGGCTGGGCACCGCTGACG
>JAOACU010000797.1 GCA_026417715.1 Anaerolineae bacterium
AGATGTGTATAAGAGACAGGTGCAACGGAATGACGCGGCGATTACCGCCCAGCGGTATCGGCTGGGCTGGCGCGTCCAAGTGACGAATGCCCCTGCGGAGCAGTTATCGTTGGCCGAAGCGATCGTGCGCTATCGTGGTGGCTGGGTCTTGGAACGCGATTTTCATTTGGTCAAAGACTTGCCGTTGGGGTTGAGTCCTTTGTTCGTTTGGAAAGATGACCAAATCAAAGGACTGACGCGCCTGTTGACGTTGGCGTTGCGTCTGTTGACGTTGATTGAGAGCCAGGTGCGGCAGGGTTTGCAACGTGAAGGCAAGCGTCTCAAGGGCGTGTATGCGGGGCAAGCCACGCGTGAGACGGAGCGACCGACGGGGAAGAGGATTTTGCAGTTGTTTGCGCGTGCGCAGATCACGTTGACCCGTCTGGTGGTGGACAGGCAAAGCGTGTGGCACATCACGGCACTTTCCAAGCAGCACGAGCAAGTCTTGCGCTACTTACGCTTGCCCACGACGCTGTATGCCGCCTTGGTCAATAATTCTTCATAGCCCTTTCAATTTTATGCGAAACTTGAGAA
>JAOACU010000798.1 GCA_026417715.1 Anaerolineae bacterium
GTTCACGCATCACGCATCACGTATCACGCATCACTCATCACGCAATACGCATTACGGAATACGCACTACGAAATACTGCGTATTGCGTATTCCGTTTTCAGAATTCAACTATCTTACCAATCATATCCCCCGGCACATCCAACCCAAACTCGCGCAACACGGTGGGGGCAAGGTCATACAACGTCAAGCCGTGCAACTCGCGTCCACCCAGATTGCGACGCGGGTCGTAGTAGATGAACATCCCCATCTGCGCGTGATTCGCGTCATCGGGTCCCGTGTCGTTCTCGAAGGTGTAGAGCGCGTTCAAACCGAGCGAACCCACCGCGCGCCAATACAAATCGCCAAACAAAACGATGAGGTCGGGCGGGACGTTTTTGGTCGCGCGATAAATCGCTTGCGGTTTGTACACGCGCGTCGCCATCGGCTTGCCCTTGTCATCGGGAATCGCAGTGAGACGCGCGATGAGTTCATCGCGTACGCGTTCGTACTCGTCGGGCGGAATGACGCCGTTGGGTTCGCGTCCTTGCACGTTGAGAAAGATGCGGCTGTAGTAACCACCACTCCCCCACGCGCGCGTGCGCGTCCAATCCACGC
>JAOACU010000799.1 GCA_026417715.1 Anaerolineae bacterium
CTCTTTCACTGCATCACAACAAGCGATTGAATTGCAACGCCCGCTGACCGCCGACCAACGACCGACGACCGCTGACCGACGACCGACGACCGACGAATTTCCACTCACCCAATCACCCACTCACCCAATCACCCAAGTACCAATGCTCCGCGTGCTCGGTCAAATCCTCTCGACGTACATCATCGCCGAAGGACCCGATGGGTTGTACTTGATTGACCAACACGCCGCGCACGAACGCGTCCTGTACGAACAATTGATGGCAGAGCGCGCCAGCGCGACGATTGCCACGCAAGAGTTGCTCGATCCGTTGCCACTGCGTCTCACACCCGCGCAGTACGCCGCGCTCGAAACGCATCGCGACGCGCTCACGTCGGTTGGTTTTCGCTTTGAGGAATTCGGTACGCAGACGATTTTATTGCGCGCGGTGCCTGCGGTGATGCAAACGGGTGAGCCGCGCGAAACGCTGATGCGTTTGCTCGACGAATTGGAACAAGGTGAAGAGCCACTCGAAAAATCGGCGGAGGCGCGCTTGATTGCCAGTGTGTGCAAAAGTATCGCCATCAAAGGTGGGCAAATCCTATCGCTCGATGAAA
>JAOACU010000800.1:0-333 GCA_026417715.1 Anaerolineae bacterium
CCTTTACCGCCTCACAGGGCTTGCTGCTGATGATTCCCAACATGTACAAAATCGCCGGCGAGCTGACCCCGACTGTGTTCCATGTATCGGCGCGCAGTCTGGCCGTGCAGGCCCTTTCCATTTTTGGTGATCACAGTGATGTGATGTCCGTCCGCAGCACCGGTTGGGCTATGCTGTGCAGCGGCTCGGTGCAAGAAGTGATGGACCTTGCCCTGATCGCTCAGGCGGCGACGCTTGAAGCGCGCGTGCCATTCCTACACTTCTTTGACGGCTTCCGCACCAGTCATGAAGTTAACAAGGTTGAACAGCTGTCTGATGATGACATCCGCGCCA
>JAOACU010000800.1:343-591 GCA_026417715.1 Anaerolineae bacterium
TTAATCCCGACAAGCCCGTGATTCGCGGTACAGCGCAGAATCCGGACGTCTACTTCCAGGGCCGCGAGACATCTAACCCTTACTACCTGCGCGTGCCCGAAATTGTACAAAAGACGATGGACAAGTTTGCAGCGCTCACCGGCCGTCAATATCACCTCTTCGATTATGTCGGTGCGCCGGATGCAGAACGGGTGATTGTGATCATGGGGTCGGGGGCGGAAATCGCCCACGATACGGTTGAATACCTC
>JAOACU010000801.1 GCA_026417715.1 Anaerolineae bacterium
GATCCACATCCTTCTGCAGAGGAGGTCTTTGATACTGTGGAGATTATAGATGAAGAAAGCAAAGAGGTTTTAAAGATACTAAAAGATGTTAATTTGACGGGGATACTTGAAGGTATTGCAGATGTGATATGTGATACGTGATACGTAATACGTAATACGTGATATGTGATATGTGATATGTGATATGTGAGAGGTGAGCGGAAGTCTTGATAGGGCTAAGGAGAGTCATTTCGAAAGGTAACAAAAAGAATCAGAAATTTTAGAGACTTTAGAGCTTTGTATATATCTTCAGAAGTTATTTACTGAAAAACGGGCGGGTTATATTATCAACATTTTTATTTTTCTTCTGAATATCATCTCAACCATAGGAACTATAATTTTTGTGGAAGGCGAAGTGCCAACATTCTTTAAGGCTTCAAGATATTGAAGGTTTATAGTCTTTTGATCAAGTCCCTTCAATAATTGTATATTTTTTTGTATAAAGTGTTACAAAACATCTGTTTACAAAAAAGCTGATTTAACTAAATTTAAATTATTTTTTATCTTCTATTTCAGAATATTCTCTTGGTGAACCTGTTTGCCTAAAGGCTA
>JAOACU010000080.1 GCA_026417715.1 Anaerolineae bacterium
GGACGAGATGGTACGACAAGGTGTTCAACACAATGTCGCCGCGTTTGAACCCGGCGATTTTCAACACTTGCGCCGCTGTTTTGACCAACGCCTTTTCTGTGCCGTGTGGCTCGTACAACGGACCGGGCGAAAAGAAAATGTGTTTGAGAGTTTTGGCTTTGGTGTTCAAAAAGCCGGCAAAAGGTGGCGCGGCTTTTTGCATCTCAACGAGTTGGTCTTTGGTCGTAACTGGCACGCGCTCTAAATCGGCAACGGACTTGATGTCAGCGGGCTTGATACCGGCATCGTCGAAGATTTTTTTGACTGCGGGCGTGGTAGCGTAAACCGATTTCACAAAATTCGCTAGTTCGCGGTCAAGTGGAGATCGTTTCACGGAAGACATTTTTACTCCTTCTGGACAGAATTCGGTGTTCAGTGTTCAGTATTCAGTATTCAGTGTTCAGTGTTCAGTGTTCAGTAACTGAATACTCGCCTACTGAATACTGAATACTGCATACGGAACACTGCCTTCTCACCCTAGCCAGCGTTTGCGGCGTTTGTAGTGTTTCACTTCGCGATAACTCTTGCGTTCGCCGAGTTGTGTGAGACCGAGATAAAATTCTTTAATGTCTTCGTTGTCGCGCAATTTTTCTGCGGGACCGTCCAACACGACGCGTCCGTTTTCCATCACATAGCCGTAATGCGCGATTTCCAGCGCGGCTTGGGCAATTTGCTCGACGAGCAGAATCGAGGTTTTCTCTTGCCGATTGATCTTTTGGATGACCTCAAAGATTTCGCGAACGATCAAAGGGGCTAGCCCCAACGAGGGTTCGTCGAGCAACATCAACTTGGGGTGTGCCATCAACGCGCGTCCAATCACGAGCATTTGTTGCTCACCCCCCGACAAATAGCCGCTGACGCGATGACGCAGATCGCGCAGGCGTGGAAAGTAGGTGTACACCATCTCCAAATCGGCTTTGGTGCGTCCGTTACCACGCACGAGCGAACCGGCAATCAGATTTTCTTCCACGCTCAGATGCGCGAACAATCGTCGTCCTTCCATCACTTGGACGATACCGCGTTCGACAATGTCTTCGGGTCCCAAACGATCAATTCGTTCGCCATTGAATTCGATCGAACCACGCGTGACCTGCCCCAGTTCCGTCCACAGTAAGCCCGAAATGGCTTTGAGTGTGGTGGTCTTGCCCGCGCCGTTCGCGCCAAGTAACGCGACAATTTGTCCATCGCCGACTTCGAGCGAGACGCCGCGCAGGACGAGAATGACATCACTGTAAACGACTTCAATGTTGTTGAGTTTTAGCATAGGTGAGTCCAAGAGTCGCTAGTCCAGTAGTCTCCTAGTCAGCGACTATTCGACTACTGGACTAGAGGACCGCGTGACTAGCGAGGTCGCAGGTCGGGCGCGGTCATCCAATCGGTGATGTAAACGAACTTGCCTTTTTGCACTTGGACGATGCGCGCACGACTGGGGGCACGTTTGTCCGGTCCATAGTCGAGTGTGGTGACACCCTGCATTGCATCGAGTCTGCCGGTGGCGATGATCGTTTCGTACACCGCCGCGCCGCTCAACCCCTCAAAGCCCACGCGGTCAATGGTCTTTTCGATGTACTGCCGCATAGCATCAACGAAGGCAAAGGCAAGCAGGTAACCAACGCTACGTTCGGCGGGTTTACGATTGTTGAGGGTGAATTCGGCTTGGATGGTTTTGACGCCTGGATGATCGGCATCATCCCACCACAGATTTGGAAAGACACCGTAGAACCCTTCGGCGGCTTCACGCGCGAGCGCGAGCATCGAAAGGTCAAGACCCCAGTTACAGCCGGCAATCAAGAATTCCTCGCGCACGCCCAAAGAGACCACATCTTTCAAGATTTGCGCGGGTCCGTGAGCCAGCGTGTTGGTGTAGATCACGTTCGCGCCGGCTTTTTTCGCGTTGAGGATTTGCGTGGTCACATCTGGCGCGCCGGGAGTGAAGAGTTCTTGCGCCACGATCTTGACGCCTTTCCGCTCTGCATACGCGCGGGCTTCGGCTGTCAGCACGTCACGCCCAAAGGCAGTGTCCCAAGTGATGAACGCAATCTTGGGTGAATCGAGCGCCTGACCTTTGGCAGGTTTGACCTTGTCCCAGTTGGGCACCAGCCAGTCCAAGAACAAGCCGAACTGATCGGTGTAGATGGGAACGACGGCAAAGACATAGCCGGGTGGATACGAACCCTTGGAACTCACGCCTGCCGTCAGCACCGGAATCTTGTCTTCACCAAGACGTGCCTTGAGGGCTTCGGTTTCGGGTGAACCGTACATTTGAAGGACGAGTGGTTTCTTTTCGCGAAAGCGGGTGTAACCCGAGATCGCTAGGTCCACTTGGCTCTTGGTGTCGAACATTTCGACGAGCACTTCGGCGCCACGAATGCCGCCGGTCTTGTTCAAGTATTTCACCCCATCGTCAAAGCCGCTGACGAGTGGCGTCGTGATTGCCGCCAATGGTCCGGTCACATCCCCCAAGTGGTAGAGCGTAATCTTTTCGCCGGGGTTAGCGCGGGTGCGTAGCGCCGGCTTGGTGGGTTCTGGCGGTTTGGTAGGTTCAGGTGGTTTGGTCGCCGGCACAGGTGTCGGCGTGGCGGCGGGTGCGGGTGGCTTGGTCGGTTCGGGTGGTTTGGTGGGCGGTACTGGAGTCGGCGTCGGTGTGGGTGCGGCACACGCGACGAGTACGAGCACCACCATCGCAACCAGTGTGGTTGTCAGAATGATCTTTTTCATCCTCTCCTCCTTACAGTGAATTGCCAATTTCAGAATGTGGATTGCCGATTGAGCGTTGTCTTGTGTTGATCACCCCCTTTCGTCAGAATGAAAGACGAATGACCAATGACGAACCTTCGTCTTTTGTCTTTCGTCCTTCGTCATTCATCGCTAGTGCGCGAACGGACGCAGGCGCCACGCGGCTTTGAGAATCTCCCAACGATGCGCCAGTCCGCGCGGCTCAAAGATCAAGAACAATGCCAGCACAACACCAAAGGCGATCGGACCCAATGCCGCTAACATCCCAGCGGCGGCTTGGGGAAACATTTTGCTGAGCGCGGGCGCAAGTTGAACGGTGGTCTCTTCCAACAAGCGGATGAACGATGCGCCCAGAATCGGACCCAGCGCGCTTCCCATTCCACCCACAATCACCATTCCCAGATACCAGACCGAACCCAAGAGCGAAAATTGTTCGGGGTTGATCGAACGCGCATAGACTGCCCACAGCGAGCCAGCCAGTCCCGCGTAGAACGCCGAGATGAAAAAGGCGCGCAGTTTGTAGGTGAATTGCTCGATGCCCAAAACTTCGGCGGCAAGATCATTGTCGCGAATCGCAATCAAGGCGCGACCCAAACGCGTCCGCGCAATGTTCTTGGCAACGATGGTGCAGATGACGACGGTAATCATAATCGGAAAGTACATCGTCGCTTGGGTGTTGAAGACAATGTCACCCAAACGCGGTGGCGCAATCGTCAATCCCGGCATCCCACCGAAAATATCCACGCGCACGTTACGAAAGAACCAAGGGATGATGATTTGCGCGGACAAGGTTGCCATTGCCAGATAGAATCCTTTGATGCGGAGCGAAGGCAAGCCGAACAACAAGCCGACGATGCCGCCCACGAATCCAGAGATCGGCAACGCGATCCAAAATGAAACGCCGTTTTTCATCAGCACTGCCGTTGTGTACGATCCAACTGCCATAAACGCGGCTTGCCCCAACGAAATTTGCCCGGTGTATCCCAGCAAAATGTTCAAGCCGTGCGCGGCAATGATGCTGATGCCAATGATGTTGAGGACTGCCAAGATATGTCCATCCGCGACAAAGGGAAGCGCGAACAAGCCGATGAGAAATGCAATCGTCATCACCCATTGTCCGCGATTGCGGATGATTGCCATATCGTGCGCGTACGAAGTGTCAAAGTCGCCAGCGAGTCGTAGTGCCATAGAAACCTCAGGAGTCAGGGATGGGAGGGATCAGGGATCAGGGGTCAGGGGTCAGGAGTAAGTTTTACTGTACCCTGACTCCTGTACCCTGATTCCCATTAGATTCTTTCAATGCGTTTCAGCCCGAACAAGCCATCGGGACGGAACATCAGGACGAGCAACATAAAGACGTACGGCGCAATGTCGCCCAAGTGGAGCGCGCGTATCGCCGGGTCTTGCGGCAAGCCACCGACCAAACTTTCGATTACGCCCACCGTCAAACCACCCACGATGGCACCGGGAATAGATTCCAAACCACCAAAGAGCACAGCGGGAAATGCTTTGAGCGCGATGAGCGAGAGAGTTAGTTCGACGCCACTGATGTTGGCGAGCAAGACACCGCACACGGTCGCGATCACACTCGCAATTGCCCACGCCATCCCAAAGATGCGCGGTACGCGCAAGCCCACGCTGCGCGCGAGTTGATGATCCTCAGCGGCGGCGCGCATCGCCAATCCCGCGCGCGTGAAGCGGAAAAAGAGTACGAACACTACAAATCCGAGCATCGCTAGGACGAACGCAAGAACCAAGTTTTGTTTGAGTCGAATATCGCCGAGCACGATGGGTTGAACGGGAAAAAGGTAGGGAAGTGAGCGCTGATACGCGCCAAAGACAATGATCGTAACTCCCTGCAATACTTGCGAGAGCGCGAGCGTCATCATCACCGTTGCCAGAATCGGTTGTCCAATCAGTGGACGCAATGCGGCGCGTTCGATGAGCAAACCAATCAGCACGGAGATTGCAATCGCGGCGGCATAAGCAACCCACACGTCCCAACCCAGATTCTCGGTGAACCACCAGGTTGTAAACGCACCGACCATCAAGATATGTCCGTGCGCAAAGTTAAAGACGCGCGATGCCTTGTAGATCAACACCAGACCGAGTGCAATCAGCGAATAGATGCCGCCGGTGAGTAGCCCTGTGGCTAGAAATTGTGGGAAGAGGTCCCAGTTCATTTTCACCCCTCTATGGATGTCGGGATTGGTTTAATTCGCGTCAACGAATCTGTACACGAATAAACGAATTGGCACCACGATTCATTTATTCGTTACCTATTCGTTGAGGCGGTTTCTAAATCCATCTACAATTTGCAAACGCGTACTGCGGTCTCGATGACGCCGGTGCGTCCATCGCGATATTTGACGGGCGCGCTCACGCGCACCTCGTCCTTGCCGCTGTACATCGCTTCGATCAAATCGCGATAACGTTCCTCCATCACATTGCGACGCAGTTTGCGCGTGCGCGTCAAGTCGCCTTCGTCGGGATCGAACTCTTTGTGCAGTAACACAAAACTTTTGACGCGCGCCGGCGGCGGCAGAGTTTCGTTCACGCGCAGTACATCTTGCTTGATGAGATCGTACACTTCGGGTTTTTGGGAGAGGTCCACAAAGGTTGTGTAGGCGAGTCGGCGTTTCTCTGCCCAGTGTCCGACGTTGGCAAAGTCAATGTTGATGAGCGCGGTCACGAACATTCGCTCGCGTCCACCGATGACCATCGCGTCTTTGATGTAGGGACTGAACTTGAGACGCCCTTCGATGTACTGCGGCGAAAACTTGTCACCCGTGCCAAGTTCGATCAAGTCCTTGACGCGGTCTAGATAAATCAAATGCCCGTCGTCGCGCAAGTAACCTGCATCGCCGGTGTGAAACCAACCGTCGCGTAGTGCTTGGGCGGTGGCTTCGGGATTTTTGTAATAGCCCTGAAATACGGAAGGACTTTTGACGGCGATTTCTCCCTCTGGGGTGATGCGTAATTGCACGCCCGGCGGTGGCACGCCTACCGTCTCGAACTTGACATCGTCGCCGATGTGAACGGTGTGAATGATTGCTTCGGTCGAACCGAACAAGTTGCGAATGTTGACACCGATGGCGCGGAAAAAGCGCACCACGTCTGGGCTGAGTGCCGCGCCGGAACTGTATGCCGATTTCACACGAATCAAACCGAGTTTATCGCGCAAGGGTGCAAAGACGGCGAGTTCACCCAGCCAGCCCAAGATGCGCCACCCCAGCGGAACACGCCCCGTACCGAATCGCAAATCCGCGACGCGATAGCCAATCGGCATAAAGATTTTGTACAACACGCGATTGATCCACGAAGTATCGGCGATGCGCGCGTGCACCATCGAGACGAGCGATTCCCACAGGCGCGCGCTGAACAAGAGCGCGTGCGGCGAAATCTCGCGCAAGTTTTCTTGCACGGTTTCGGGTTCTTCGGGAAAGTTGATGATCATCCCGTTCATCACGTGAATCGCCAGCCCCAACACATTTTCGGTGATCCACGCGGGCGGGAGGAACGATAGATACTCGTCGGTATCCAAACGCCGATCTACGCTTGAGGAAATGGACGCGCCGCCAATCAAATTCTTGTGTGCGATCATCGCGCCTTTGGGCAAACCCGTCGTGCCAGAGGTGTAGCAGAAAATCGCCAGATCGTCACCCTTGCCTTGTGCCAGACGTTCATCGAATTTGGTGGGTTCACGCTGATCCACCTGGCGTCCCAGTTCCATCAATTGCTCGAAACTCATCAGCCAATCGTAGCGATAATTCCACAAGCCGCGTTCTTCCCAGTAAATCACGCGGCGCACTGCCGGGACTTGGTCGCGAATCTCCAGCATCTTGTCGCACTGTTCTTGATCTTTGGCGAAGACGATGACCGCGTCCGAATGTTGGACGATGTACTGAATCTCGTTGGGCAGACTATCGGTAAAGATGCCGACGGCGACGCCACCACACGCTTGCACGGCGAGTTGTGCCCAAAAGTATTCAGGGTCGTTGTCGCCGATGATGCAAACTTTGTCGTTGTGCGCCAGCCCCAACTCCATCAAGCCCAACGCAAGATGCTTGACGCGCGTGTAGGATTCTTCCCACGTGTACTCGCGCCAGATGCCGAATTGTTTCTTGCGCATCGCTACGCGCCGATTACCGTAACGTTGCGCGGTGTGTTTGAGATACTGTGGAAGTGTTTGGGGTGTGTCCATAACTCACCTTACGCGGGGGACTAGTCGGGTGGGACAAATTCAAAATTTGTCCTACCTTTGCTCATTTCACTTCGCCCAGATACGCTTTGATGACGGCAGGATTGGTCTTGATGTCGCTGGGCGCGCCTTCGGCAATCTTGACGCCAAAATCGAGGACGACGACGCGCTGGGCAATGTCCATCACCAAACCCATATCGTGCTCGACGAGAAGAATCGTCATTCCGCGCTGCTCGTGAATATCGAGGATAAAGCGCGCCATATCTTCCTTCTCTTCGACATTCATCCCTGCCATCGGTTCATCGAGCAAGAGGAGTTTGGGTTCGAGTGCGAGTGCACGTCCAAGTTCGACGCGCTTGCGCAGACCGTAGGGCAACGCGCCGACGATAGATTTGCGGATGTGTTCAATTTCGAGGAAATCAATGATCTCTTCGACCACGCGCCGATGCTCGATTTCCTCGCGATGTGCGGGACCAAAGTAGAGCGCGCTCGCGAGCATATTTTGTTTCATATAGATATGCCGCGCCGCCATCAAGTTATCGAGCGTGGTCATTCCGGTATAGAGGGCAATGTTCTGGAAGGTGCGCGCAATGCCAAGACGAGGAATTTCGTGCGTGGGAGTACGGACGAGATCGTGTCCGTTGAAGAGGATTTTGCCGCGCTGGGGGCGATAGAAACCGTTGACGCAGTTGAGCGCGCTCGTTTTGCCGGCACCATTCGGACCAATGAGCGCGAGGATTTCGCCGGGGTAAATATCAAAACTCACGCCGGCGAGTGCCGCAAGCCCGCCAAAATACAAATGGAGATTTTGGGCTTGGAGTAGAGGCAAGGTTGCAGAGGACATCGTCACCTCATCCTGGGTATATTTTCCGTCTTTGGGAGAATCCAGCACCAAACCTACTTCAGTTTGGCGAGAACCGCTATGTATCTACCGCGCGCCTTGGCGCATCAACCTTGCTTATACATTCCCTTGCTGGCAGTAACGACGCCAACAAACGAGGAACGTGGCTTGCCGCAGAGGAGAACTCGTCTCTGTGCTTGTAGCATTGCCCGCATCGGCAAGCACTAGGAATTAGAAGGTGGCGGTATTATATGAAAGTATGAACAGCGTGTCAAGTGGGCGTATTCTTTCACGTAAAATGTTACCGGCGAATAGCGATTTGCACAATTTTGAAGATTATGCTATACTAGCTTGTGTCAACCTCTGTATGATTCATCGAAAAGTGGGCGCAAATCCCACTTTTCTTGTTATCTAGCGCAGGGGAAGTTAGAGATTAGAGATTAGAGATTAGGGATTAGGGATTAGAGATTAGGGATTTGAGATTTGAGATTAGAGATTTGAGATGGAGGATTCGAGACCAAGCACGAATCTCCAATCTCCAGTCTCCAATCTCCAATCTCTAGTCTCCAATCTCTAATCTCCAATCTCCAATCTCACCAGAGGATTGTGCACGTGAAGAACGATTTTCTCGTCGCTATCACGCAATTATGCAACGAGCGCGGGCTATCGAAAGAAGTGGTGATTCAAGCCGTCGAGCACGCGCTGGTGTCTGCTTACAAACGTAATTTTGGCGGTGGGCAAAATATCACCGCACAAATTGATCCTACGACTGGCAAGGTGAGAATCTTTGCGCTGAAAACTGTCGTGGACGAAGTGCGTGACAAACGCTTGGAAATCTCACTGCAAGACGCGCGCGCCTACGACCCAATGGCGCAAGTCGGCATGACAATCAAAATCGAATCTACGCCTAACGATTTCGGGCGTATCGCCGCGCAAGCCGCCAAGCAAGTGATTATGCAGCGCATTCGCGAGGCAGAGCGCGACGCGCTCTATCAGCAATTTGCCCAGCGCGAAGGCGAAATCATATTGGGAACAGTGCATACCGTTGACCGACAAAACATCACCGTCAACCTCGGCAAGGTCGAAGCGCAAATGCCGGCGAGCGAGCAAATTCCGACCGAGCGCTATCGCCCGAACCAAAAGATTCGCGCCTACATTGCGGAGGTCAACAAGACCGCGCGCGGACCGCAAATCATCTTGTCGCGCACGCATCGCAATTTTTTGCGTCGTCTGTTTGAACTCGAGGTGCCGGAAATTTTTCAAGGGCTGGTCGAAATCAAAGCGATTGCGCGCGAACCCGGCTCGCGTTCCAAAATCGCGGTCGCGGCATTGCAAGATGGCATTGACCCTGTGGGCGCGTGCGTCGGTCAGCGCGGCGTCCGCATTCAAGCCATCGTCAACGAATTGAACGGTGAAAAGATTGACGTGGTCGAATGGAGTCCTGACCCTGCCAAGTTTATCGCCAACGCGCTCAGCCCTGCCAAAGTGCTCTCGGTCGAGACATACGAAGACGAAAACGGCGACAAGGTCGCGAACGTGGTGGTGGAACAGAAACAACTTTCGCTCGCGATTGGCAAGGAAGGACAGAACGCGCGTCTTGCCGCGCGCCTGACGGGCTGGCGGATTGACATCAAGAGCGATGCGCAACTTGCGGAAGAAGCCGCCGCGCGCGAACAAGCCGCCACACCCACGCCCGAACAACTTGCCGCGCGCGCCGCGCTCGCCGAGTGGGAAGCAATGCTCAAGGCAGAGGAAGAAACTGCACCTACGACGGAAACCACACCCACCGCCGAAATTGCAGAGACCGTCGCGGCAATTGAACCTGTTTCCGAGATGCCCACACCGGCGACAGTCGAAACAGAAACGCCAGCGCCAATGGGCGAGGTCAGCACGCCAGAGACCGCACCGATTGAAGCGCTAGTGGCGGAAGCACCGAGCGAAGCCATCGCGCCGACAGCCGTCGTTGAAACGCCGACACCTGTTGCCGAAACACCAACACCCGTTGTCGAAACGCCGGCGCCTGCACCAGAACCCGAACCTGAAATCAGTTTCGAGCAAGCCCTCGCCCAGTTTGAAGAGGACGAGGAACTGTACGAAGAGAAATTCAAACGCAAAGCCGACCGCCGTAGCAAACGCGTGATTTTGGAATACGACGAGGAACTGGGCAAGGTTGTGCCCAAACGCAAACGCAAGGGCAGTCGTCGTCAAGAAGATTGGGAAGACGAGATCGAATGAGCCAATGAGCCAAATTCCCAATGAGCCAAAATGTTTGGCTCATTGGCTCATTGGTCCATTGGCTCATTGAATCGTATGGGTACTAAACACATTCCGCAACGCACTTGTATCGCGTGTCGCACCGTGCGCGCGAAACGTGAACTCGTGCGCATCGTACGCACACCCGAACTACGCGTCGTTGCCGACCCGACCGGCAAACGCGCGGGACGCGGCGCGTATGTGTGCCGCACGCGCGAATGCTGGGAAGTCGTGTTGAGCGCGCCCAAACATTTGGAACACGCTCTGCATTTGGAAATGCCAATTCGTCAAGATGATCTCGCGCAGTTGCGCGAGTTCGCGGCGACACTGCCGCCGCGTGAACAAAGCAACGCAGTGCCGAAAAACGAAATCGTATGACCGCAGTCGTCTCTTGGGACACGCGCGTCTCCAGGGGCAAGGAGTAGGCAAGGATGAGGTGCTGATCGAAATTCTCCTCCTCCCTCTTGCCTTTCCCCTCTCGTGCCACGTATCGCTGGACGCGATACGTTCCCCCCGCGCCGCGCTGTGTCCCCTCTGCCGATTGCCAATTCCATAATTCGATCCCACGCGAGGCGTGCAAACGACTCCTGGATATGTGCACGCGCCTGCGCGCCACGACGCAGGATCGGAAAGGAGTAACGAGTATGCCTGAGCCGAAACCCAAGCGGGATGAAGCGAAGAAACCGAACGCGCCCGCACCCGCACCTAAACCATCGCATGCACCTAAACGTCCCGATGGGAACAAACCCAGCGCGCCGACCGCGCGCGCGTCCAAGCCCGTCGCTCAACCATCGCGC
>JAOACU010000007.1:0-23407 GCA_026417715.1 Anaerolineae bacterium
GCACTGGGTAGTTCAGTGCGTGCGCGTCGTCTGCTCAATATTTTAGCGATAATGCTCAACGGTTGACGGAGCAAAAATGTGAACAGCGCGGCAAGAGCGAGAACAAATGATGCGAGGGTAAACGTGCGCCCTGCCCAGATGCCAATCAACAGAGGACTAAGAAGAAAGACCCAGGCACCATGATCTTGAGGCAAGGCAATATATTTTTTGAACAGTGTATTGTTCTGGCCAGTTTGCTGTGTACTTAAAGCGCTCATTCAAGTCACATGCCGAAAATTCCTTGTACAGTATATCATATTTCTATTGATAAAGCAATAATAAAAGTTAAATCGAACTAACTTTTTAATACAATTTTAACATTTAATATTAGATTAAAGCAATCAATACTGTTAGTGTAAACAAACTTGCCAGCGTGGAAATGAAAATGACGGTGGTGATGAGATCGGGCGCGGTATCGAATTCTTGTGCCAGCGCGACGCCGAAGATCGCGGTGGGCATACTGTTTTCCAAAATCAATGCGTTGCGCGTGATGCCTTGCAATCCCATCACATCGGCGACGACGATGGAAATGCCTGCTGCGACGACAAGACGAATGAATGTCGCCACCGAAGCGACAAACCATTGCCCGCGTAGATTGACCTCTGCCAGTTGCATTCCCAACACGACGAGCAGAAACGACAGAATCGAATCACCCACAAGTTTCAACGGATCGAAGATGACAGGGGGAATGTGAATGGCAAATGCGTTGACGCCCAGTCCCAGAACCATCGCATACATCCCCGGCATTTGTGCGACGCGGCGTGCGGCATCGCGCCAATCGGCGTTCCCGCGCGCGGCAAGATACACACCAAACGTCTGCAGAACGATCTGCATCAGAATCATATAAATCAAGCCGCGTTCGACGGCACTGGCATCGTACGCCAAGAGCAGAATCGGAAAGCCGACATTGACGCAATTGGTGAAAAGAATCGCAATGTGAAACGAACTTGATGCCGCCGCGTCGAGGCGTAGCGCGCGCGTTGCCAGTACGGAGATGCCATAGAGCATCGTCATCGTGATCGAATAAAAAATGACGATTTGCCCAAACTCGTACGGCGAAATCGTCGTGCGCGCCATCGCGGTAAAAACCATACACGGCACCAACACGTACAACGCAAAGCGCGACAAAGTTTTAAGGTCGAGGTGTAAAAAGCGTTGCGCAATGAAACCGATAGTGACCATCACGAATACAGGTAGAATGACGCGTGTGAAAATGGCGAGCAGTGTGTCCACGTTGAACCCTCGAAGAAATTTTTTACGATTGTAGGCGCGGCGCGTCGAATCGTCAAATCGTTGCCCTGTCACGCATTGGCTCGATTGGTGTTATAATCAATGTCAGATTTTAGATTTAGGATTTACGATTTATGATTTATGATTTGTCGTTGCAACCTTCCAATCATAAATCATAAATCTGCAATCTGAAATGGGGTTCTTATGCCACGTTACGCGCACATCATCGGTTGGGGCAAGTACGTGCCACCTCACATCGTCACGAACGATGATCTTGCCAAGCAGATGGACACAACGGACGCGTGGATTCGCGAACGCACGGGAATCGTGCAGCGGCACGTCGCGTCGGAAAAGGAATCCACCGCAACGATGGCGATTCACGCCGCGCGCGCAGCGATCGAAACCGCGAATATCAGTCCGATGGAAATTGACTTGGTGATTGTGGCAACGGCAACGCCAGAGTATCTCTTTCCCGCAACCGCTTGTTTGGTGCAATCGGCGATTGGCGCGGAACGCGCCGGCGCGTTCGATTTGGAAGCAGGATGTTCAGGTTTTGTGTACGCCCTGGTGACGGCTGCTGGAATGATTCGTAGTGGTTTGCACGATACGATTTTAGTGATCGGCGCCGAAACATTGTCGCGCATTATAGATTGGAGTGATCGTGCAACGGCGGTTCTCTTTGGCGATGGCGCGGGTGCGGTGATTGTGCGCGCGAGCGAGCGCTCGGGCGGCGTGATGGCATCGCTCTTGGGCGCCGATGGCTCTGGAGGTGACTTGTTGATTTTGCCCGCAGGCGGCGCGCGACATCCTGCGGGACCAGAGACGGTGCTATCGAAAATGCACTATGCGCGAATGAACGGGCGCGAGGTGTATCGTTTTGCGACGCGTGTGATGGTAGAGGCGACGCAAAACGTAGTCAAGCGCGCGGGGTGGTCGCTGGGGCAAATTGATTTGTTCATTCCACATCAAGCGAATGTGCGTATCATCGAGAGTGCGGCAAAGACGTTGAGACTATCGTCCGAAAGATTTTTTGTGAATTTGCAAGACTATGGCAATACGTCGGCGGCGTCCATCCCGATTGCGTTGTGCGAAGCCGTCGAAGCGAATCGGGTCAATCCCGGCGATCGTCTAGTGTTAGTAGGGTTTGGTGCTGGGCTGACGTGGGCGGCGTGTGCAATCGAGTGGACTGCATCCAAACCCGGTGTGCCACCGTTATCGCGTCGCGTGTTCGCTGGACGTTTGCGTTACATCGTGGCAGGACTGAAGGCGCTGGGATGGCGCTTGCAACGCCGCGCTGATGCGACGGTCAGTCAGGTGGTGGAACAGAAGGAAGAGTAAGCAGTAGCGCAATATGCAAAAACCCACAAGGTCTTTTGACCTTGCGGGTTTTTTGTTAGCGTGCTTATTGCCCAGGTGTTAAAACGATGCGTCGTGTTGTTGTCCCACCAACGGTTTGTTCAACGGCGGTGATGCGCCAGCCGGGTTTAATATCGGCGAGCGTGCCGCTGGTCATTTTCTCGATGACCGTTTTGTCGTCCACTGTCAATGTGGCGGTCGAGCCGTCGCGTTGCTGAGTGACAGTGACGGTATTGCCTTCCACGCTTTTGACGACGCCGTTCACCAGTTGGCGTCCTTGTCCGAGCGCGCCGCGCGCGCCGGCACCTTGAGGATTGTCACCTGGGGCGCTGGGGGCACTAGGTGCGCCACTCATCGCGGCGGCGCGTTGTTGGAAGAATTCGGTGCGGATGTTGATTTGTTCACTCAAACCGACATTGCGTCCCCATACAAATCCGCCAACACCGCCAACTAGCAATGCCACCAAGATACCGAGTACGAATAGAACGTGTGTTGTTTTGAACATTATCCTCCTTATGCAATTGAACAAGACCCGAAGGGTGAGACGCCGCTTCGGGTCTTAGGGTTTATAGCGATCGTAGAAAAACGTATCTATCAACAGTTTGCCAATATAGCAGATAAAGACAAAAACGACAACCGGGACTTGGACGTAGGCGAACCATTGAGGCGCGGGAATGAAAGGGAGCGACGTTGTCGCGAAAATCCACGCGATCAACGTCGCTAGCCCTATGCGGATCAAGACATCACGCCAACGGTTGCGCACAAGTCACACGCTTAGCGTTTGGAGCCGCGATCGAACTTGCCCCACGGTCCCATAAATTTGTCTTTCAGGTGTCCGTGCCCACCGGGAACACCAATGCCCCACCGCCCGCGCAGTAAATCAATGTTTTCGGGTTTGAGGTTGGCTTTGAGTTTATCGGCTTGGGCTTGGGTGAGTTTACCGTCCTTGACCAGTTGATCAATCGCGGCTTTTTGCGCGTCCGCAATCGCGGTGCGCAGTTTGGTCGCGTCCACGTTCTTTTCGCGCGCGAGATCGAGCAAGGTCTTGCCGCTACGTAGCGCCGCCGTCAACGCATCGGTGGTCATTCCGAGGGTCTTGGCGGCGGCTTCTAAACCGGCATTGGCAATGATCGCTGGAGCAGTCGCGCCAGTGATGCGATCGGCTTGGCGTTGCGTCAGGAGACCTTGTTGAACGCCTTGCTTCGCCGCTTCGGTGCGCGCCTCGCGCATCGCTTGTTGCAATTTCTCGACGGTCGTGCCAAGTTTTTGCGCAAGTGTTTGCCAGTACAAATCCATCCACGTTTTGGGTGGAGTGGGTGTAGGACCCTGCGCCAAAGCAATGCCACTGCCTACGCCGGCTATCATCAGCGTAGTCACCAGTAGCCCAACGAGAATCCATTTGGTTGTTTTGCCCATAGGCACCTCCTCAGTGAAGATTCGCGGAGCACCGTTCCACTTGTATTACGAACAACGCGATGCAAAAGTTTCACACCAAGTTACTTGGTCCAACTTGCCATACGTTCGTTTGAAAAATTGTAGTACAGTCCTGTCACATCGGTAACGTTTTTGAGAACTTGACGCAAACCTGTGCCGTCCGCGTTGATGACAAAAAACTCCCATTTGCCATTACGATCCGAGACAAACAGAATTTGTTTGCTGTCTGGCGACCAAACGGGCGCCACGTTATTCGCAGGACGGAAGGATAATGGATCGGGTTGAGTGAGCGGACGCACTCCCGTCGCATCGGCGTTCATCACGTAGATTTCCCAGTGATCGTGTTGATTGACTTGGAACGCGATTTTCGTACCGTCGGGACTCCAAGTCGCTGATTGCACCTTGGGATTTTGATTGAACATTATCCACAGTGTGTTGCTGATGGTGTCGGTGCGCATAATCCCGAACTGCGCATCGGCGTACGCAATGTAACGACCGTCGGGACTCCACGTGGGTGAAAAGGAATGATTGGTACAAGGTGGATCATAAAATTCGTGGTAGAGATTTCCTTCCTCATTGATTTTGAACTCGATCATTCTCAATTTCCAGTACGGATCCGCCGGTTGGGTGACGCAAACACCGCGTACGCATACGACTCGATCTTCCAGTCTGCCGCCTCTTTGGTGCACAAAAACGATGCGCCAACCATCAGGACTCCACTGGGGCGATAGGGCTTGCTCGGCATTCGATAACGCTGTTTCGTTTGTCCCATCGGCATTTGCCACATAGACGCCGGGCTTGCCTAGCCAACGCGTGTAGGCAATCCTGGTGCCATCAGGTGACCATATTGGATCCAACGCGCCTTCGGTGATGCGTCTGAGATTCGTCCCATCACCATTCACCGTGTAGATGTTGCCGCCGCTACTCGTCTGGAAAATGATTCTACCCTGAAGCGTTCCTTGTGGAATTGGCGTGCGCGGTGGTTCGACGAGTCCCAGCGTCGGTGTGGGTGTGGGATAGAGCGTAATTTTTTCGCCGCGCGCGTGCAAACGGAAAACCACCGGTGTCGCGTTGTGATTGGTAACGACGATGAAATATCGTCCTGCTATGGTGAATGCACCCTTCCAATACAGGTCGTACCCTGCTGTCGCGCTTCCTTCGCTGGGTTTGGTCGCGATGCCGACGGGTTTCACTCCTGGATCGCGCAGCCACTCTTGGGCTTGTTCGGGTGTGTAGATGGCGAGGCGCAGGTACTGTGGCTCTCGCGAGTTCAAACCCACTTCGACTTGCGAACGATCGCCAGGGTGTTCAAAGTAAAACCACAAGGTCGAATTGCCGCCGACCATTCGCTCGTCGCCGGTGAACGGCATCGCGTCGAGTGGGCTTGCGCCGGTGGGACCTTGTGCCATCAGAACCGGAGCCAGGAAAAGGCAAGCCAATGTGCCAAGCAGGAGAAACCATCGCGTCGTTGATTTCATCATCCCCTCACGTTTTGTTGTTCACTGATGTTACGCAGGGGTAGCAAGTTTGCAAACTTGTTCTACGCGTGCGTAACATCAGTTATTCATAACGTAATGCTTCAATCGGGTGCAAACTGGCGGCACGATTGGCGGGATAGATGCCAAAGAACAAGCCCACCGCCGCCGAGAACAACACGGCGAGTAGAATTGCATCTGGTTCGATTGCCGTTTGCAAGCGCGTGTTGCCGATGCTAATCCCCGAAATCAAATTGGCGACCAGCGCGCCGAACAAAATGCCAATGACACCACCGACCAGACTCAGCACCGTCGCTTCGGTCAAGAATTGAATCAGGATGTCGCGTTTGCGCGCGCCCACGGCTTTGCGCAAACCAATTTCGCGCGTGCGCTCGGTGACCGAGACCAGCATAATGTTCATAATCCCGATGCCACCCACGATCAACGAGATGCCCGCGATGCCACCCAGAAAAATCGTGAACGCATCAGTGATTTGATTCAGGGTGTTGAGAATATCTTGCTGACTCTGAATCGTAAAATCGTCTTGGAAGATGATGCGATGACGTTCGCGCAGCACCGCGCTAATATCCTGCACCACCACATCTTGGACGCTGGTATCGGTAATCTTGACATTGATCATCGAGACGACGTTACCACCGCGAAAGCGTTGACCACCGACGAGACGACTGCCAGCGGTCGTGATAGGAACAAAGGCTTGGTTGTCCTGATTCAGATAACTGGTACCACCTTTGGGTTCCAGTACACCAATCACGCGAAAATTCTGCCCGTTGATGCGAATCGTTTGACCAATGGGATCGGCAGTATCGAACAAGGCGCTCGCAATGCCAGCACCCAGCACAACCACCGACGAACGCGCGGTGACATGTGACTGCATAATGAAATCGCCGGCGGCGAGCGTGATATTCATCGCGTCAATGTACTCAGGCGTGACTCCGATGATACGTCCGACGGTGTTGTTGCCCAGATAGGCAAACTGCCCAAAGCCCTCAATCGTTGGGGCAACCGCAACCACGTTGGGCAGTGTGCTGATGGCTTCGGCATCGTCCAACGTAAGAGTCGCGGCGGTTTCCGCTTGACGGACTCCACCTTGTTGAGTATTGCCGGGGCGAATGAAGAGTAGATTCGTGCCGATGCTGTTGATTTGCTGAATGACGGTATTCTGCATTCCGCGTCCAATCGAAAGCATCGTGATCACTGCCATTACACCGATGATGATACCCAACATTGTCAAGCCCGAGCGGAGTTTGTTTGCTCCGATGCTTCGCAGCGCGATGCGTACACTTTGCCAAATATTCATACGACACTCCTTGTGTCAATCATTTACCACTAGACCGTCGCGAATCCGAATGATCCGTTGTGTTTGTGCGGCGACGTTCGGATCGTGAGTCACGATAACGATGGTCATTCCTTCGCGGTTCAAACGTTTGAAAATATTCAAAATCTCCGCGCCCGATTTGGAATCGAGGTTTCCTGTTGGTTCATCCGCGAGAATAATGCTGGGATTATTGACGAGCGCGCGCGCGATCGCCACGCGTTGTTGTTGCCCCCCCGAAAGTTCATTCGGACGATGATGTACGCGGTCTGCCAAGCCAACGGCTTCTAACGCCGCCAGTGCCTTGGCGCGGCGATCCTTGTCCCCGGCGTAGATCATCGGTAACTCGACGTTATCGAGCGCGGTCGTGCGTGGCAACAAGTTGAATGTTTGGAACACAAAGCCGATTTTTTTGTTGCGAATGACGGCTTGCTCATCATCGCTCAATTTGGAGACATCCTTGCCATCCAAAATGTATGTGCCGCTGGTCGGAGTATCCAGACAACCGATGATGTTCATCAGCGTAGATTTGCCGGAACCTGAAGGACCTGTGATGGCAACCATCTCCCCGCGTTCGATCTGGAGTGTGATGCCATTCAGCGCAGGTACCTGGATTTCACCCATCAGGTAAATTTTGGTGATATTTTCGAGTTGAATGACGGGCATAATTAACGGCCTCCTATGGGTGGCATACCAGGCACACCAAAACCACTTGTTCCCCGTGTTGTTGTCGTTTGAACGATGACCTCATCACCTTCCAAGAGTCCACCCAACACTTCGGCAAATTGGTCATTGGTCAGACCGATGGTGACTGGCGTAGCAATCGTTTGTCCCTTGTACAACACATTGACGATGCGTTGATTGCCTTGACTACGCACTGCGCGCGCCGGCACTAGCAACACATTGTCGCGGCGATCTACAGTAATCGAGAGGTTCGCTGTCATTCCGGGTTTGATCGCACCATCCGTGTTGTCTACGATAGCGATGACGGGATAGTTCACTACACCTTGAGTGATCGTGGCAACGGGACCGATCGCGCTAATCGTGGCGTTGTAGGTTTTGCCGACCAGCGCGTCGAGCGTGACTTGGGCGGTTTGTCCCACCTTGATCTTGGCAATGTCTATCTCGGCGATGTTGACGCGCACTTGTAACACAGAGAGATCAACAACGACTACGGCTGTTGCTGTTCCTGCTGAATCGCCTGCGCTAAAATTCACCGCCGAGACCACACCATCGAACGGGGCGACGATGCGCGCGCGTTCGATGTTACGTTGGGCTTGCTCCACCGCAATCTGATCGCGTTCGACGTTGGCTTGAGCGGTGCGCAATTGTGTATCCAAGTTGCGTTGGGCTTGCTCCAACGCAACGACATCGCGCTCGTATTGTGCTTGCGCGGCTTTGAGCGCGCTATCGTTGATCGTCGCGAGCGTCATCTGGTAGTTGGCAAGCGCGGATTGATAGTCAATGGTCGCGCGTTGCAATTCGGCGGCTTGGGGCGTCATACTCACATCGCCGCGCCAGGCAATTTGATTGTAGGCGCCCTGGGCTTGACGCAATGCTACTTCGGCTTTGTCCAACTGCGCCTTGGCAATGATGATTTGATTGGCATTCTGCGCGTTTTTGCTCTTGGCGGCTTCGAGCGCGGCTTTGGAACTTTCAAGGTTCGATTGCGCGTTGCGCAAGGCAAATTGCAAATTCGCTTTGACTTGTTCCAAGTTGGCTTGGGAACTTGCCAGATTGGCTTTCGCTGTTTTGAGCGATAGTTCCAGGTCGGTGGTATCCAGTTCCATCAAGACCTGTCCTTTTTTGACCATGTCGCCAACTTGCACATACACCTTAGCCACGCGCCCTGAAGTCTGGAAACTCAGCGTGGCTTCTTCAGGAGACAGAACATTACCCGCCGCGTTGACCGTCGCCACAAGTGAGCCACGTTGCACTTTGGCAGTTTGCACGCGCGTTGCAGTTGCGACGCTGGCGGTGGTTTGTTGGTACAACCACCAACCTCCCACACCAAGTACGACTAGTCCAATAATCCCAACGATGATCCAACTTTTTTTCACGGTGATCACTCCATTTCGAGTGTAGTAACCAATGGTGCTAGTTTGAATGAAGCAATACAGCCCTTTGTCACGCTGAGCCCTTCCTTCGCTTCGCTCAGGACAAGTTCCTGCGTCAGGGTAAACTCCGCGAAGCGTCTCGCAAAGTTGGTTGAGAGATTCTTCGCTCCCTGCGGTCGCTCAGAATGACAAGCAGCACCATTCGCTAGTATTCCATTCGCAATAGGAAGCGTGGGGTCGGCGTGTTATCTTCGTACGCCGTCCCCCACGCTCCTCCGCGTCTTGCAGTCCAGCAACAATTATAGTCCGCTGGGAGTGGGTGTCAATAAAGGTGGCGTGGGCAAGATGCGAATGACAACGGCGCAGATATAGCCACGTTCATTCGGCGTACCAACCACAATGACGCGGTCACCCACCTGAAGATCACTCGGCTTGATCTTGACCATCTTGTTAGCCGAGACACTGCGTTCGATGCGCGTACGATTTTCGATCAAAACCGTTTGCTGAGTTCCGTTCGCTTTCTGAATGGTCAAGGTATTGCCTTCGATGCGGGTGATCTTGCCAATCGCTCCATGCTCCGAGCGTGGTAGTCCCACGACGGGCTTGACCGCGCTGGGGTGGACTTGGCTGCGTCCCACAAAAAAGCCGACTCCGAACACGGTACCCACGATGGCTAACCCAGCCAGACCAAACAAAGCATAGCGGATGAGTTGACGCCCATTGAATTTTGCCATTGTATTCTCTCACCGATGGATTAAAATTAGTTAAGAATTTGATGAATGTTTGTTAGTAACCATACTCAGCCCGATTGGACGCGGGCGTAGTGTTTCCACAAGTTGCTGAGCAAAGACACCGACTGTAAGGAACGCGCAGAGTGTCAGCAGGGTCTCTGTTAATGGAATGGCTTCGAGGAGTGCTATGACCAACTCTGCCGAGAACTGGTCCGAGTACGAGTTCAGCAACGTCCAGAAATCCAAGATGCCATTTTCTTGCAAGGCGATACCCAGTTCGATGCAAAACCACAAGGCAACGAGTAGCGACAAGAGCATCGCCAACACGATGAAAGGCAAACGCGCGCGGCGTCCTTGTTCATGCGCCACGCGCGCTTCGATGCGCGCGACCAAATCGGCAGGTACGGATACGCGTGGCAATGCGCGTAGCATCAGGTCAAGTCGTTGATGGTATTCTGCCTGCGCGCGGCAGAGGGCGCAATCGTTGAGATGTTGTTCCATCTGAGCGCGGCGCGCGGAATCTAGTTCATTCTCGTTCAGTTGTTCCCATTCGTCAAATGTAAGGTGCTTGTCTGACATAGTGCCCTCCTTAACTGCTCAAACGTTCGTTCGCGGCTAGATCGCGTTCCAAGCGCGCGCGCAAACGTTGTTTGGCGCGACGCAAATGCGTCCGCACGGTGTTGAGTGGCAAATCCAGAGTTTGAGCAATTTCTTCGTAGGACAAGTCTTCGCCGTAACGCAACAAAAGTACGATTTGATAAGGCGGAGGCAAATCCGCCAGCGCCGTGTTCACGCGCGCGGCAAGTTCAGCATCGGTTAGGCGTTCCCAAACTTCCGGGGCGTCATAGGCAAAGTTGCTATCGCTCGAGTCGTCAGATGAGTCTAGGTCGGTGAACGTGAGGACGCGTTTTTTCCGCGCCACATCGCGACACAGATTGATCGCAATGCGAAAGAGATATGGCTTGAAGGGCAAATCCAACCGCAGACGCCCCAGCGACAACATCACGCGTAAAAATGTTTCTTGGGTGACGTTCTCGGCTTCCATCGGATCACGCAAGAAACGACACGCCAGATTGTAGATCGAAGGGGCATACCGTTCCATCAGTTCGCGAAACGCGCGCGCATCGCCTTGCTTGTAGCGGGACAGCAAAAGTTCGTCAGAGGGTTCCATTGTGCCTCACAGTGTCTTCTGTAAGTTATCACGCACACGCTGGACAAAAGTTTCAGCCCTACTCACTGATGTTACGCACGCGTAGGAAAGTTTGCAAACTTGTCCTACATTTCACGCCAAATTTTCAGTCCCTTGCGTAAGGTGAGTTAATTTGCCAGATTTTGAATCCCATTGTATCATAACTTTGTCTTCACTGGGTAATACGACTCGGCTTGGACGGAGTTGGAACTGGTTTTTGACTTTGGAGAAGTACATTAAATACACCCAAACAGACTTCCAGCGTAGGAGAGAAAAAATGAGTAGCGTTGTCACACCTGCAGAACGGGGTGTCACCGTCAAGGCGGGCGGCAAAGCCAAGTTTGTCATTGGCGCGCTTTTGATCTTGGGCGCAATCGCGTACGTCACCATTTCCTCTTTCCAGACGAACGCGATTTATTATTTGACCCTCAAAGAGTTGAACGCGCAACGCGGTTCACTCATCAATCAGCCCGTCCGTGTGAATGCTCCCCTCGATAAATCGTCCATTCAATTCGACGATAAAACCCTCTTGCTCAAATTCAACCTTAAGGAAGACCATTTGATTTTGCCGGTCGTGTACAAAGGTGCCAAGCCCGATACGTTCGAGCATGGCGAAAGTGTTGTCGTCGAAGGCAAGTTGGGGCAAGATGGCACGTTCTACGCGAGTACACTTTTGGTCAAGTGTCCTTCCAAGTACGAAGCCGGCACACCAACCCGGTAACGATTTTCGATTTTTGATTGCTGATTTTCGATTGGAGCATCGGCAATCAAAAATCGCAAATTGAGGAGATACCGTAATGTCCGAAATAGCCCTTGCGGATCTGGGATACGCGTCCCTGCTGATAAGTTTTTTCCTCACGATTTACGCCGCTGGTGCGGCGTTCCTTGCTGCGCGTCGCCGGCGCGGAGATTACTATGCCAGTGCGTTCAACGCGATGCTCGTGGTTGCGATGCTGACCACGTTGGCAGTAGTGATTTTGGAATGGGCATTGATCACGCACCGCTTTCGCTTTGAGTACGTTGCGTTGCATACCAATCGCGCGCAACCACTGCTCTACAATGTCGCGGCGTTGTGGGGCGGACAGGAAGGTTCACTGTTGTTTTGGGAGTGGCTCCTGGCTATCTTTACCGCCATCGTTTTGATTCAGAATCGCGAGCGCAACCAAGAGTTGATGCCGTATGTGCTCGCGGGCTTGGCAGTAGCACAAGGATTTTTCCTCGCGCTGATGACTTTGGCAACGAATCCCAGCGAGACCGGATTTTTCATCTTGCTTCCGTTCACAGCGCAAGGGACGAACGCGCTGGTTGGCAATCCCTTTCGCCTGCTCGATTTCACGCCGCGTGACGGCTTGGGCTTGAATCCGCTCTTGCAAAATCCCGGAATGTTCATTCACCCCGTCACGCAGTACTTGGGTTATGTGGGATTCACGGTGCCGTTCGCGTTCGCAATGGCGGCACTGTTCACGCGTCGTTTGAGCGATGTGTGGATTCGCACCACGCGGCGTTGGACGTTAGTATCGTGGTTGTTCCTGTCGCTCGGTTTGTTGTTTGGAATGCAATGGGCGTATATGGAACTTGGCTGGGGCGGCTATTGGGGATGGGACCCCGTGGAGAATGCTTCGTTGATGCCCTGGCTCACTGGAACGGCTTACCTGCACAGCGTGATGATTCAAGAGCGACGTGGAATGCTCAAGGTGTGGAACTTGGTTCTCGTGATGCTCACCTTTGGTCTTTCGATTCTCGGCACATTCATCACGCGCAGTGGAGTGATTGAATCGGTGCACGCGTTCGGCGTGACGAGTCTGGGACCTTGGTTCTTGGTTTTTCTCGGGGTGACGTTACTCTCGTTCTTGTATCTTTTGTTCAATCGAATGGATGAATTGAAGGAAGAGAACGAGTTGGATTCGCTCCTCTCGCGCGAGGCATCCTTTTTGCTGAATAATTTGATTTTGGTCGGCGCGGCGTTTGCGACGCTCTGGGGTACAATTTTCCCGATGGTGAGCGAAGTGTTCACCGGCAAAAAGGTCACCGTTGGCGCGCCGTTTTTCAATCAAGTGAATGGTCCCATTTTCTTCGCACTGGTAGTGCTCATTGGCATCTGCCCACTGATTGGTTGGCGTCGCGCGACGCCAGAAAATCTCATGCGTAATTTCTTGCGTCCGTTGCTTGCAGCGATTCTGGTGATTGTAGCACTATTCGCGCTGGGTCTGCGCGAGTGGTATGGTGTGCTAACGTTTGGTGCTGCCGCGTTCGTACTCGTGACAATCGGGATGGAGTTTTATCGTGGTGTTTGCGCGCGCCGCACGTCGCATGCGGAGAATCCCTTGATCGCGCTAGTGAATCTCGTGACCAGCAATCGGCGACGCTACGGTGGCTACATCGTGCATCTGGGCGTTATCCTTGCGGTGATTGGTATTGCGGGGTCGTCGTTCTATCAGACCGAAACGCAAGTGCACTTGAAACCGGGTGAAACGGTGCGGATTGACCGCTACACGTTGCAGTACGATGGCCTGCAAATCTATCCCACCGAGAATCGTCAGGTGATTGCCGCGCGTTTGACGGTGTTGGAGAATGGCGCGCGCGTGGGGACACTTTCGCCCGAAAAGAATTTTTATCCCAGCGTAAATCCCGATGCGTCGCAATGGACGACCGAAGTGGCGGTGCGGACGACGTTGCGCGAGGATTTGTATGTGATTCTTGCCGCGTTCGATGCAAATGCCAACACAGCAACACTCAAAGTCACTATCAATCCACTCGTAGTTTGGTTGTGGATTGGGTTTGCAATACTGATATTCGGTACCGTGCTTGCCGCGTTCCCCGATCCACGCGAAGCGCGCGTGACCGTGCGCGCGCGGGTACAAGAATTGCTCGCGCGTGCCTAGTTCAATCTTGAGATTGGAGACGGAATGCTATCAACGATTCTCATCGCGCTGATTGTCGTTGTGGTTGTAGTGATTGTGGCGTATCCACTCTTCAAGCCGCAATTCGCTTTGCCTGAGCCGACTTATCCCGTTTTGGAAGAACTGGTGCGCCAGCGCGATGCAATGTATGCCGCCATCAAAGACTTGGAAAACGAATACGCCACCGGCAAATTGTCGGAGAGTGATTATCGGTCGTTGCGTGCCAAGTACGAAGCCAAAGCAGTCGCGCTCTTGCAAGAGTTGGATCGTGTGGTCGCCACGTTGCCGCGCGCCGAGACCGACGATACTATCGAGCGTGAGGTCGCGCGCTTGCGACGCGCGTCCAAAAAGGAGGGTGCGCTCACGTGTCCTCAATGTGGTGCCGCGTATGCGGCGGAGGATGTCTTTTGTGCCAAGTGTGGCGCATCGTTACGCGGCACGCGTTGCCCAGCGTGTGGTACGCGCGCGGCAGTCGGCGACAAGTTTTGTCGTCAGTGTGGCACAACATTGTGAGGTGAGGAATGTCAACGCCAGGTGCATACTGGAAATTTCTCGACGACGCGCGCATCGTACTCGTTGCGCGCGTCTTGGGTCTGCTCGCGTTGCTGAATATCGCGGTCGGTTTGTGGATGGCACTTTTCTACGCGCCGACGGAACGCACAATGGGTGATGCTCAACGCATTTTCTACTTTCACGTGCCAAGTGCGTGGATCGGTTTTCTGGCGTTTTTTGTCGTGTTCGTTGCGAGCATCGTGTTCTTGTTCAAACGCGAACGACGGTGGGACGCGCTAGCACTCTCGGCGGCGGAAATCGGCGTGATGTTCACGACGTTGGTGTTGCTCACGGGACCACTCTGGGCGCGCAAGGTGTGGGGTGTGTTCTGGGTGTGGGACGCGCGTTTGACGACGACGTTGATTCTGTGGCTGATTTACATCGGCTATTTGATGCTGCGCGCGACCGCCGAAACGGAACGCCGCGCGCGTTTTGCCGCCGTCCTTGCGATCATCGGCTTTTTGAATGTGCCGCTCATTTTCGTCTCGGTGCAGATTTGGCGGACGATGCATCCGCCATTGATTGTCACCGAACCCGGCGGCTTGGCGCCTGCAATGACCCAGACCTTGATGGTGTGTTTGTTGTCCTTCACGTGGTTGTTCGCGTATCTGTTGATTCAGCGCGTGCGTTTGGAGCAAGCGCGTGACCGCGTCCACGCATTGCGCGAGGCGATGGAGTGAGACGATGGATTACGTGATTATTGCTTACGGATTGATTGCGCTGGTGCTGATTGGTTACACGATACATCTACACTGGCGGATAAAGAAAATCGAGCGCGAGCGCACGTTGCTGGAACAGCGCGATTGAAACAAAAAAAGACCTCACGTCAGTCGTGAGGTCTTTTTGTTATGTCGAAGGACAAAAGGACGAAAGACGAAGGATGAAAGAAAACGCGTTCATCCTTCGTCTTTGGTCTTTCGTCCAAGCGCGCCTGGAGGGATTCGAACCCCCAACACTCAGTTCCGAAGACTGATGCTCTATCCGGTTGAGCTACAGGCGCAAAGCCAATGAGCCAATTACCCAATGAACCAATGAGCCAATTGCCCAATGAACCAATGAGCCAAATTCTTTTTGGTGCATTGGCTCATTGGTTCATTGGATCATTGATGCAGGGGTGGCCAACGGGTCTCGAACCCGCAACCTTCTGATCCACAGTCAGACGCTCTGCCATTGAGCTATGGCCACCGCGTGCGGCACTATTGTAGCACGAATGGCATGAGTAGTCAAAAACCGCGTCTCATTCGCGCGAAGACTGATTCGCGCTCGATTCGTTTTGCAAGACGGTCAAACCCTTGTACACCTGTGATTGTAGTTGCGCGATGTGCTGTGCCATTTGTTCCAAGCGCGTGTGCAAATCCTGCAACACCTGAGTTGCGTACTCATCCGCACCGCGACGTTGCGCCTCCGCTTCACTCTGGGCGCGACGTTCGATTTGCAGGGCTTGTTGTTGCGCCGATTTGGTGATGGCGTGTTCGTTTGTCAGGCGCGCAGCGTCTTCCTTCGCCATCTCGATAATGTGTCGCGCTTCCTCTTGGGCTTGCGCGATGATGCGTTCGCGTTCTTGCACGATCTTTCGGGCTTGCTTGATCTCTTCAGGAAACGCAATGCGCATCTGATCAATGATGTCGAGGAATTCGTCCTCGTCAATCATCGTCTTTGCCGAGAGGGGAACGCGCCACCCTTTGTTGAGCAGTGCTTCCAAGCGATCCACGAGATAGAGAACGTCTATGGCTATCACCCTCTTTCTGGAGGGATTGGAGATTAGAGAATGGAGATTAGAAATTGGAGATTAGAGATTGGAGATTGCAGTAACACGTCAATCACTAATCACTAATCACTAATCACCAATCACTAATCACCAATCTCTAATCTCTAATCTCCAATCCCTAATCTCTAATCCCCAAAATCACTCGCGCAACGAAACTAGTTTCACCTTGTCGTCACTGCCATCGCCCAACTGAGCGATCCGTTTCCGCAACGCGGTTTCGACGTACGGTGGAACGATTTCGTGAATCGCCCCACCCAGAAAGGCGATTTCCTTCAACGTGCTCGAACTGACAAACGCGTACTTGAGTGAAGTCATCAAACACACCGTGTCAATGTCTTCGGCGAGTTGACGATTCGCTAGCGCGGTTTGATACTCGACTTCAAAATCGTACGTCACGCGCAAGCCGCGCACCATCACAGTTGCACCCTGACTGCGCGCGAACTCGACAGTGAGTCCGTGATACGGCATAACAACGATGTTGGGGTAATCGCGCGCGGCAAGGCGCATAAACTCCATCCGCTCTTCGACCGTGAACAGTAGATTCTTCAGCGGACGATCATACACCGCCCAAATCAACCGATCGAAAATCTTGGCGGCGCGAGTGGCAATGTCAATGTGTCCATAGTGAATTGGATCGAACGAACCGGGATAAATCGCGATAGTCAACTGAGGTCTCCTTTGCCCTTCCAAAAGTCTTTGACTCGCTGTGCGAGCAATTGATGCTCGGGTAATTTCAGTTCCGGGTCGCGCGCGAAAATTTCTTGCGCCACGTGACGCGCTTCTTCGAGGATTTTCACATCACTCAACTTGGCAACCTTGAGATCCGGCAAGCCCGATTGTCGCGTGCCGAAAAATTCTCCAGGTCCGCGCAGTTTCAAATCCTCTTCGGCTAAACGAAAACCATCCTGCGTAGATTCGATGACGCGCAAACGTTCATCGCTCGTCGCGCCCGATTTGTCGGCGAGGAGCAGGCAGTACGATTGGTGTGCCCCGCGCCCCACGCGCCCGCGAAATTGATGCAACTGCGCCAACCCAAACCGATCCGCGCCTTCGATCAACATCACGGTCGCGTTCGGTACATCAATCCCCACTTCCACAACCGATGTGGCGACGAGAATATCGAGTTGGTGATCGCGAAACGCGTTCATCGTCGCGTCTTTTTCACTCGGCTTTAGTTTACCGTGAATCAAGCCAACGCGCAAGTTGGGGAAAACCTCTTTGCGTAAACGTTCGTACTCTTCGACGGCGGCTTTGGCGTCAATCGTCTCCGATTCCTCGATGAGTGGACAAATCACGAATGCCTGCCGACCCTGTCGCACTTGGTTAGCGATGAACGCGTACGCGCGTTCGCGCTCGCGCGGCTCTAGCCACTTGGTTTTGATTTCTTGTCGCCCTGGCGGTAACTCGTCAATGATCGAAATGTCCAAATCGCCATAAATCGTCAGTGCGAGCGTGCGCGGAATCGGTGTGGCACTCATCACGAGAATATGCGGATTGTACCCTTTGGCGCGAATCGTGCTACGCTGTTCCACGCCAAAACGATGTTGCTCGTCAATGACCGCCAGCGCAAGGTCTTTGAACGTGACTTCTTCTTGGATGAGCGCGTGCGTACCTACCGCGATGTCCACTTCGCCGGCGGCAATTGCTGCGCGCACTTCTTCTTTCTCGCGATTCTTCAAACTACCGATGAGCAGACGCAGGCGCGGTGGATTCGGTAATTTCTCGAAAATCGTCGAGAGTGTCTTGAAATGCTGTTCTGCCAAAATTTCGGTGGGCGCAAGGAGCGCGGCTTGCAAGCCGTTCGCCACTGCGACGAGCATCGCCAGCGCGGCAACCACCGTCTTGCCTGAACCGACATCGCCTTGCAAGAGACGATTCATCGGTTGCGGCTGTTGCAAGTCGCTGAGAATCTCACGAATGACGCGCTGTTGCGCTGAGGTCAATGCAAAAGGTAACACCGCGACGAATGTTTGATAGAGTGACTCGTCCACACGCAACGCGCGCCCCGGTTGTTCGCGCCAGCGTTTGCGTTGCAACAACATTCCCAACTGAATCAGCAGAAATTCGTCGAGCGCGAGACGGCGTCGCGCGGCAGCAAGAGTGTCTTGCGAAGTGGGAAAATGAATTTCCTTGAGCGCGGTCGCAAGATCGAGCAAATTTTCTTTGACGCGCAGTGTATCGGGCAAAGGGTCAGGGACGCGCGGTGCCCAGTACTCGACGATGCCTTTGATGAGACGACGCAACCAACGCTGAGTGATGCCCTCGGTCAGCGGATACACTGGCACGATGCGCGCAGTGTGCAAGAGTTCTTTGCTGAGCGGTTCCCATTCGGGATGTTTGAACGCGAGTCGTCCCAAGTCTTGTTCCACGCGTCCGCTGATGACGATACGTCGTCCGGGCTTGAATTGCTGTTGCAAGTACGGTTGATTGAAAAATGTTGCCGTGATCTTGCCAGTCGTATCGGCAAGGAGTACGGTGGTGATGGTCATTCCACCGCGATACGTTTCGCGCGTGTGCGCTTCGCACACGGTCACGAGGAGTGTCACTTCTTCGCCAAAGACCAACTGACTGATGGTTTTGAGTTGGCTGTAATCGTCATAGCGGCGTGGAAAATGGTAGAGCAGATCGCCCACCGTGTAGATGCCCAGTCGTTGCAACTTGCGCGCGTGCGCGGGTCCCACAGTTTGCAGGCGCGTGACGCTGGCTTCCAACCCCAAGCCACTTGGGGTGATGGTCGGCGTACGCGCGCGTGACTTGGGCGCAACGGCTTCACGTTCGGTGTCCTCCTCGTCTTCCTCCTCGAACTCATCGGAGGGTGGAGGCGCGGGTGTCGGTGCGGCAATCGTCTCGGCGACGGGTGTCGTCAATGTCTCATCGTTCAAAATCGCCAGCGCGCGTTCGATCATTTCATAGCGCGCATCGGGCGTTGCCGCGCGATAACCCTGCAATGCTTGTGCAATCTGCTCTGCGCGCACGCGATCGGTCTCTTGTTGTTGGGCTGTGAAATTGTTAATGAACTTTTCTAATCCACCGATGACCAGATGATCGTCACACTTTTTTTGTTCGTTGCGCAGTATGCGTTCCAGGTCTTTGAACGTTAACGGCATTACGACCTCAGGATTGCGAGTTGTAGATTGCGGATTTCAGATTGTAGATTTCAGATTTTTTCGCGGTGAAAACAAAGTACCCAATCGAAAATCGTAAATCTGCAATCTGCAATGACACTTGCTCAACTCAAGTCTTTACGTCTCGATTTTTGCAATTGCGTCCAAGATGTGTTGGAGATAGAATGATTCATCGCGTTGCTTCATAAATCACCTGGACTTGACTGAGAATTTGTGAACGGAGATAGGGACTGATGGCGGCTTCGGTCAGCAAATCTACTTTTCTGCCTAGCGCGGTTGTCAGTTGACGTTCCAACGATACAAGGGCTAGAAGACTTTTGCGTTTGGAAAAGTACACGAGTAGGTCAATATCACTTTGGTCTGTGAATTCCCCACGCGCCACAGAACCAAAAATGCCAATCTTGGCAACATCATTCTGGCGACAAATTTCGATCAACTTGTCCAGGTCAAACGGTAATGCCATTGTGACACCTTCTAACTCTGCACGGGTCAGTGTCCTTTGTGCGCGTCGTTCGGTGATGATTTTCCAAAACTTGTCGCTACCGCTCAATGCGAGTTGCTCTTCGTCCATTCCTTCGATGCCAATAACCAACGTGACGGGGTTGCTGTTTGGGACAAAATAATCCACGCGCTATGTTGTCATCTCACGTTTCACTCTGGCGAATGCTGCCTCTTCGAGTTCGACTCGCTCTTGAATGATATGCGTGAGCCATTGAGCCGTATCTATTTGCCGATGTATGCGAGCCAAGAACGCAGCGCGCGCCACCAGTTCAGCAGGTATAGACAGAGAAGCCATCTTTTTTCGGCGCACGCGAACAGGTTTCTCCCACGCCGAGTCATCATTGGCTTGGGCTATGACAATCCTGTCAATTTCCTCTTGAGAAAGTTTTCTGTTTGTCCTAGTCTTAATACTCACATGTCCCATCCTGTAATGAGCAGAGAGTTAGTACCGCCCCGTCAACCACGCGATTCCCACTGCGCCCGGTCCCGTGTGCGTACCCAGCACTGGTCCCGTTTCACTCATCACGATATTTTCGATGGGAAAAGTTTTGGCGAGCATTTTTTGCAAGGCGTGCGCGTGCTCGGGCGCGTTTGCATGAATGATGGCAAGTTCTTGAATCGGACCCGATGCCAAGACGATTTCTACCAAACGCTCGAGCGCGCGTTTTTGCGTACGCACATTTTCGACGGGTACGATTTCGCTGTGCACGGCAGAAACGAGCGGCTTGACATTGAGCGCGCTCCCCACCAACGCCGCGCCCTTGCCGAGTCGCCCGCCGCGCTGCGCGTATTCGAGCGTGTCCAGCATCGCGATAATGTGCACGCGACGCTTGGCATTCTCCACCAACGTTCGCACTTGGGACAGCGTAGCGCCTTCTTTTGCCGCGCGTGCCGCGAGAATGACCAGCCACCCCAGCGCCATACTCACTTGCTCCGAGTCAATCAACTCGATGCGCGCGGTCTGAATCGTTTCGGCTGCCATTCGCGATGAATTGTAAATGCCCGTGAGCGAAGCGATCGTGTGAATCGCTAGAATGCACTCGGTTCGTTCCGCAAGTTTGCGATATGCCTCCTCGAACATCTGCACCGAAGGGAACGACGTGGTCGGCAAAACCGGCGTGCTAACCAGTTTTTGGTAGAACTCAGTCGGCGATAGGGTGACGCGGTCAATGTACTCTTCGTTCCCAAAGCGAACGATGCACGGCACGACGGTAATATCGAGTTCTTCGAGAATCGGCGCGGGAATATCGGCGAGACTGTCCGTGAGAATCTTGACGGTGCTCATCGGTGTCACATCCCTTCGTACACCACAACGCCCAGCGCGTCGGCGCCGACGTGCGCGGCGACGGCGGGTCCATAGTGTTCCACTGAAATATCCAGATTCGGCATCACCAAACTCGTTTGTTCGATGAGGGCTTGAACATCGAGCGGTGTGTTGCCGTGTAGCACGATCATTTTTTCGATGCGCGTGAACTCGGTGATGAACTCGGCTAACTTTTCGATGGCTTTGGCGCGATTGCGCACTTTTTCCAGCGCGACGATCTCGCCTTCTTCCAGAATCAACAGCGGTTTGATGTTGAGCATCGAACCCAAGACTGCTTGGGCTTTGCCGATACGTCCACCGCGTTCGAGATATTCGAGTGTCTCGACGAAAAAGCCGATGTAGATGCGCGGAATCATCCCGCGCACCAAGCGCACCACATAGTCTAACGATGCGCCTTCGGCGGCAGCGCGCGCGGCGGCAGTGACCAGCATCCCCAAACCGACAGTGATGAGTTGTGAATCAATCACAACGATTTTGTAACGCCCTAGCAGAGGCGCTGCTGTGCGTCGCGCCACGTGAAACGTTTGGCTGAGTTTGGACGAGGCGTGAATGGCAACGACGGCGTTACCTCCTTTGGTCAATTCCAGATATGCCTGCTCGAATTCGCGCGCGGTTGGTGGTGACACGATCGGAGGTACGGGAGTGCGCGCCATCTGCTCGATAAACTCGACGGGCGTGATGTCAATCCCGTCACGAAAGCGTTTGTTGCCCAACTGAATCGTCAAAGGCAATACGGTGATGCCCAACTCTTCGACGACCTCGCGAGGCAAATCAGCGGTACTGTCGGTGAGAATTTTAACTTGCGGCATAGGTGTTCGCTCGGCTATTCCACCGAGAGGATAAAGTGATAGTGGGGCTGTCCACCACTCACCACTTCGACTTCTTGGTTTGGATATTTTTCCCGAATCGCTTGACTCAGCGCTTCGGCATCGTTCGCCGGAACTGCCGCACCATAGTACAGCGTGATGATTTCGCGTTCGCGTGTGTTGACACGTTCGAGTAGGTTCAATACCAGCGCGGTCATATCGTCGTTGGCGCCGGCTAAATCATCGTCAATCAAACCGATGAACTGACCTTCTTTGACTTCAAGACTATCGAATTTGACCGAGCGCGTGGCTTTGGTGATTTCGATGGTGTAAATGTTTTGCGCCGCGCGCGTCATCGCTTTGACGTTGGTTTCCAAATCGCTCTGAAAGTTGAACGCCAACAGCGCGGCGATACCTTGTGGCATCGTCTTGGTCGGAATGATCGCGACTTGTTTCTTGGACAATGCTTTGGCTTGCTCGGCGGCTGGGATGATGTTTTTGTTATTCGGCAAGACGATGACTTGATCGGTCTTGACCGATTCGATGGCTTGCAAAATATCTTGCGTGCTTGGATTCATCGTTTGTCCGCCAGTGACGATGCGACCCACACCCAACGACTCGAACACGCGCGCCATTCCGCCGCCTGCTACCACTGCGACGGTTGTCATTCCCGCGATGTCTTCAGCCGTGATGGGGGGCTTGGCAGTTTGCCCTGCCATAAAATCAATGTACTGCTCTTGCATATTCTCGACGATGATGTTGGTGATCGTGCCGACCGAACAACCGTAATCGAGAATCGCGCCAGGCGTGGGCGCGTGCACGTGCACTTTGACGAGCGATGAATCACCAACGACCAGCGCGGATTCGCCCATACTCGAAATGCGTTCGCGAATCGCGTCCACGTCGAGATTGGTGCCGCGAATGTGGAATTGAATGTCAAAGCCCCAGCCCTCTTCGCGCGCCATTTGTTCGAGGGCTTGCGCGCCTACACCGGCGGCGGCAAGTTCGAGTGGTTCGCCATTCAAGTACTTGAGCGCGCCTTCGAGGATGACGAGCAGACCTTGTCCACCCGCATCCACTACGCCGGCGTCTTTGAGCACCGGCAAAAGCATCGGCGTACGCACGACGGACGCGCGCGCGGCTTCGACGGTCTTTGCCCACACCCAGCGCAAATCGTCGCTATGCGCGGCGGCATCTGCCGACTCGCGTACGACCGTGAGAATCGTGCCTTCGACTGGTTTGACCACGCCTTTGTACGCAGTCCGTGCGCCTTCGATGAGCGCGGCGGCGAAATCGCTGGCGTTGATCGTGTCTTTCTTTTCGATGGCGCGTGCAAAGCCGCGAATGATCTGCGAAAGAATCACGCCCGAATTGCCGCGCGCGCCCAAGAGCGCGCCGTGTGCCAACGCTTTGAGCATCGCGCCAGCAGAATGTTCGGGCGACGCGTGCACTTCTTTCAGCGCGGCTTGCATCGTCAAAAGCATATTTGTTCCCGAATCGCCATCGGGAACCGGGAACACATTCAAACTGTTGATGTACGCCGCGTGACGTTCGAGCCACGCCGTGCTCGCCGCAAAGAGTTGACGC
>JAOACU010000007.1:23417-23650 GCA_026417715.1 Anaerolineae bacterium
TTCTTGCCCGCCGATGTATTTGAGGGGCGGTAATGAATCAACGGATGTACGAACAGGATCGTCTGACAACACTTCCCCCTAGAATGTTCGATAGTATCTTTCAAGCATTTGTAGTCGCTAATGCTTGCTCTGCTGCTTGGGGTAACTCGATAGGCACGAACAGAGAAGACGGATAGAGATAGCCGTCGGGTTCTGATGTATCTTCATCCATGATACGAAGCATATTGTGTGCC
>JAOACU010000802.1 GCA_026417715.1 Anaerolineae bacterium
GTTCACGTTACCGTCACCATCCACCTGCATAAACGAAAGGAGCGCGCGATCAAACCCAGCACCGTGAAAGTAGGTGAATTGATCAGGCGAAGGTACAATCGCTTGCGCGTTGACCGCACATCCGAACGGAAAACCCGTGAGCGGCAAACCACCCACCGCACCCTGCTCGATGACCCACGTCACTTGCCCGTGCAATTTTTCTTCGAGCAGAATTTCAGGGACGAGCGCGGAAATGCCAAAGCCCAAAATCACCGCATCGTGTTGACGCAACGTCATCGCCGCGCGACGCGCAATCACTTTATCGGTGTTGAAGGGCAACGGTTTGAATTCACCCAAAGGACGACGCGTTTCGCCGCTGATGGCAGGATCGTACGGTGTTTGCGTCGCTTGCCACTGGTCAGGTGCAACGACGACGTAATCCACCAAAATTCCCGGCACGCGCACCATTTGCGGATGAATCGAACCGGCGGTCGTGACGCGTTTGACCTGCGCGATGACGATGCCACGATTGTTGCGTGTCGCGAGCGCGCAATCGTACGCGCCTAGATACGCGCCCTCGTGTTCCATCGAAATATTGCCGTCCTCGTCGGC
>JAOACU010000803.1:0-304 GCA_026417715.1 Anaerolineae bacterium
GACACCCCGCCGGGTGCCCGTCAAGTGGCCCCGACCTCGACTCGGGTTTCAGGGGCAGGCCGTCGCGCAATTCATACGGGTCGGCCCACCGGACATCTGCTGGCCAGGGCTGGACGATTGTCCGTGGTCACTAACTTTCAGATTTCCTCGGACTCACTTCGATAGAATCTGAGGTCTGAACCGGCGATTGCGGGCATAAGTCACCCGCTTTCTTCATCATGCGAGATGAAATCGCCGCGGCTGCGAGCCGCCCACAAGTTGTCCAGACGATTAAATATCAAGTTGTGAACAAGTTGTTGATAAA
>JAOACU010000803.1:314-589 GCA_026417715.1 Anaerolineae bacterium
GTACGGGACGGGCTTTTTCCCTACAATGAAGTTCCAACTATCGCAGTTGCCATAGATTGTTGGTTCAGGGCGCGTCGCCATCCGACGCGCCCTTTTTTCTTGGCCGACGCATTCAAATTCAAATACTTAAGCTCCCCCGTTGATGAATCACATCAGAAATTTTTCGATCATCGCGCACATTGATCACGGCAAGTCCACGCTGGCCGACCGTCTCATCCAGCGCTGTGGCGGACTGTCGGACCGCGAGATGGAGGCCCAGGTCCTTGACTCGATGG
>JAOACU010000804.1 GCA_026417715.1 Anaerolineae bacterium
GTCCACCGCGCGATACACCACGCCAAACCCGCCGCGTCCAAGTTCAGCGAGGAGTTCGTATTTGCCAAGTTTCACGGGTTGTGAGTCCATAGAACACCTCTGGGATTGCAGATTTCAGATTGCAGATTGCAGAATCGCGATTCACGCCTCCCGCCTCACGTATCACGCATTACATCCCCGCCACCGCAAACTTTTCAAATCGCTCCAAATCCTTCTTTGCCACCGATGGTTTCACCTGTTTCAGCACCGTCAGAAAATCGCGCAACTCGATGTTGCGATCGGTGCCGCTCCGCACCGCTTCGATGAACGGGATCGCACTTGCCTTGTCGCAGATGTTGCGAATATCCGCGCCGCTGTAACCCTCGAGCATCTGCGCGAGTTCGTCCAAGTTCACGTCTGCCGCGAGTGGCTTGCCTTTGAGATTCAGTTCCAGCATCTTGCGCCGCGCGGCAAGGTCGGGTAGCGGAATGTAGATTTTCTCGTCAAAGCGCCCAGGGCGTAACACGGCAGGATCGAGCGCCCAAGGTTCGTTCGTCGCGCCGATGAACATCAGCGCGCCCTCTTTTTTCTCAAAGCCCTCCAACTC
>JAOACU010000805.1 GCA_026417715.1 Anaerolineae bacterium
GCATCGTGCTGATGACGCGCCGCCACCATCCGTTCGCGCGCGCCAACCGCCACGCATGTAACAAGTTCGCTTCTTCCATCCTCAGCACGTCAATCACATCGCGGTTGCCGTCTATGTATTGGTCGTGATAATAGTCGCCCAACGCGCCGATGGCTTCGACGTAGGCGCGAAGCGCAGGGGTCAGGGGTGAGGAGCCAGGGGTCAGCCCGTCTTTCTGTACCCTGACCCCTGTCCCCAGTTCCCTGTAATACGTATCGAACAACGACTTGAAATACCAAGGCAACGCGGGATGAATCGAATAGTAGCCGTGTCCGTGTGCGGTGAGCAAGCCAATCTCCGCCGCGCGGTCAAGGAGCGCGATGAGTGCTTCGCGCGTCAAGCCGCGCAATTCGGGCAAAGAATAGTCTTCGCCTGTAATTGTTCGTAACTCTCCCATTTGCCGTAACACATCAACATCCACAAACCCTTGCGGCGGGACAATCACATCTCTAACATCAGTAGCAAACACAAAACTGTTTTCCGCATCTTGCGCCACAAGAGCCGTTGCGCCTTGTACAGTGCCCTGACCGCTGGGAGACTCAAGCC
>JAOACU010000806.1 GCA_026417715.1 Anaerolineae bacterium
ACCTGACGTTGGTCATCACCTCTTGCCCGGTGATAGGCGCGGATGATCAACACGCCGGCAAACTCACCGTGCGCACCGGCTGCCGGTTGCAAACTCACCGCAGCAAAACCGCTGATCGCCTTGAGCGCCTCTTGCAGACGATACATCAGTTCCAGACACCCCTGTACCGTCTCGATCGGTTGGTAGGGATGGACCTGGGCCAGGCCGGGCAGACGAGCCGTGTCTTCGTTGATCTTGGGATTGTACTTCATCGTGCACGAGCCGAGCGGATAAAATCCCTTGTCTACCGCATAGTTGAGTTGACTCAGGCGGACAAAATGGCGCACCACGTCCACTTCGGCCACTTCCGGCAAGGCCAGATCATCGCGCAGCATCTCGACAGGCAATTCGGTCGGCGGCACATCAAGCGGCGGCAACGTACACCCTTGCCGACCGGGGCTGCTCAAATCAAAGATCAAGGGTTCCGGCTCATTCATCGGGCAACCTCCTGCAAGGCCTGCACAAAAGCATCGAGCATGGGCCGAGAGTGGACTTCGGTAGTGCAGATGAGCATCCGATCGCCCATATCCGGGTAAAAAC
>JAOACU010000807.1 GCA_026417715.1 Anaerolineae bacterium
GTTTGATGGAGACCAGTTGCTTCGCTTCCTGAACGGGCATCACCTTTCCGTGGTAGGTATCCGCGAACCCTGAATTGGTCCCATTTCCACCTTGCCTTGCCTGATTTTCAATCATCCGCCCAACCCAGCGTAATACAGGGGCTAAACGGCGGGAAAGGGGATGATCTCCTTTGGCTAAAGAAATATAAAGGTATGGGAAACGTAAATAAACGTAGCCGTGGATCAAATCAAACAGGGTGAAATCTTTTGTTTGTCTGGCTTCTTTTAGAAATGCCAGCGTGGAGGGTTTCGGGGAAGGTAATTTCATTTCAAACCTCCGGTAACTTTTTCTCATTGTATATCTTTCAAATGAAAAATGGACACAAAATTTTGCGCTTTCTCATCAATTATGGTATGATTGGACGAAATCAAAAGGGCAATTTTGCCCACTCATCGAGAGAGGTGGAGGGACCGGCCCTGTGAAACCTCGGCAACCGGCGATCCAGTCGGTGCCAATTCCGGCAGATGTACCGCCAGGCGCGGTCTTCTGGAAGATGAGGCAGTTGGACTGAACCATAAGCCTCTCTTTC
>JAOACU010000808.1 GCA_026417715.1 Anaerolineae bacterium
ACTGAAGATGATCAGAACACCGATAACCCAAGTGAAAAGGAACGTTGGGAATAAACTAGTCGAATCGTCGGGATCGTAGGTTGCAAAAAACGTGAGCGGAATCAAGATGGCGATGAAAGCAATCGTCAGATGATCAAGCAAGCCAAAGAGTGGGTCTGCACGCGAGAGTGACGCGATGAGTGGTGCGCGAATCCCGATGTAGTACACAATCGTCCAGAGTATCCACACGAGGAAAACGAACAAACGCGCGGGACGATACGTCCACCAGTACCACGCTATCGTTGCCACGCCAACCAAGTACGGCAACAGTTCGTACATCGGCAAGAGGACGAGCAGGTAGTAATGTCCGGGTTGTCCACCGCGCATCACTTCTTGTTGTGAAAGCCAATAGCCGAGTGAACCGAGCAGACCGGTGAAAAAGCCACCGCCGTTTGTGAACACCGTCGTGAAGAAAACGATGAAGATGGGCCAGAACAGGACCGCGCCAATCGTCCAGACGCGCGCGTTCCACCATACACCGATCAGCGCGGAGCGGAAAATCATTGCGGCGGTCAGTCCCAGCA
>JAOACU010000809.1 GCA_026417715.1 Anaerolineae bacterium
GTGAAGAGGAATTAGTATTGAATCAGCGAACAACGTTACAGTAAAGAATTTGAGCATTTCAGATTACGACACTGGCATTTACTTATGGAATTCTAACAACAACACGATCTCGAACAGCACTATATCGAATAACTACTACTATGGCATTTCCTTGTATTATTCTAACAACAACACGATCTCGAACAGCACTATATCGAATAACTACTACTATGGCATTTCCTTGTATTCTTCAAGCAACAACACGATCTCGAACAGCACTATATCGAATAACTACTACTATGGCATTATCTTGTATTCTTCAAGCAACAACACGATCTCGAACAGCACTATATCGAATAACAACTACGAGGGCATTATCTTGTATTCTTCAAGCAACAACACGATCTCGAACAGCACTATATCGAATAACAACTATGGCATTTCCTTGTGGTATTCTAACAACAACACGATCTCGAACAGCACAATCTCGAATAACAACTATGGCATTTACTTGTGGTATTCTAACAACAACACAATCTCCAACAGCGCAATCTCGAACAACTACTATGGTATTTAT
>JAOACU010000810.1 GCA_026417715.1 Anaerolineae bacterium
GCGTACCCCACAACAACGCGATCATCAGGTCCCGCCGCCGATGATCGGTGCCGCCCATCCCGTGCACGGTGCCATACACCACCAACTTGGCGTCCAGATCGGCGTCTTTTTCAAACACCAGTCCTTCGATGACGAGTTCGTACTTGCCTTTCAGTGGCTTGGGTGTCTTGTCTTTGCCTACCGTCGCTGGATCGGCAAACAAACCGACTTCGGGCGACAAGCCATCCAAACGGCGAATCAACCGTTGGTCAATCGAGAGCGCGACGCGCTCGGCGGTACTTGACACGCTGATTTCGCCGAGTGGAATTTGACGCCCATCGGGCGTACGCCAAAACAGATTGAGATGCGGACGGCGTTGCTGATATTTGGAGGTGAGAAAGATATTCAACTCACTCGGAAAACCATCGAAAGTATAGTCGAAGGTCATCGTAATATCGGTCGTCCGCATATCGTCTGAGACCACTTGGCTATCCTTGCGTACTCCTTTGCTGTCACCGCGACTGTTCAAAACAAGCGTCGTGGGATGATTGGTGCCGGTAAAGAATCCGATCCAT
>JAOACU010000811.1 GCA_026417715.1 Anaerolineae bacterium
AAAGAGACTTGCCCATTCGTCATTGTCGGTAACGATCATTCCACCTTCGCCCGTAGTCATTTGCTTGTTGGGATAGAAAGCGAAAACGGCGGCGTGAGGCGTGAGGCGTGAGACGTGAGACGTATTGCGTGTTGCGTATTTGCCAACGCGCTGACCTTTGTATTCGGCGCCAATCGCTTCACATGCGTCCTCGATGATAGCAAGGTTGTATTCGTGTGCAATGTTGAACAGCGGATCCATATCAGCGGGCTGACCGAAGGCGTGGACGGGAAGTAAGGATTTGAGATTGGAGATTGGAGATTGGGAATGGCGAGTTGCGAGTTGCGAATTGCGAATTGCGGGAGGAAGCCAGCGGTTTTTGGTCTTTCGTCCTTCGCCTTTCGTCAGGTCGTGAACACATTCCGCGACAAGCGTGGGATTGATATTACCAGTAAGAGGATCAACGTCCACAAAAATCGGAATGGCGCGTTCGTAGAGGATGACATTCGCGGAGGCAATGAACGAGAACGGCGTCGTGATAACCAGATCGTTCTCCTTGACAC
>JAOACU010000081.1 GCA_026417715.1 Anaerolineae bacterium
TCGCTGATGACAGCGGCGCGATGTACGTCACTGGAACTGCGGCGCGCGGACTCGATCCTTCTGCGCGCGCTGACGCGTGGACGGTCATTCGTTTGACGGCGCGCGTGGTGTACGTGCGCTTGGGCACCAGTTACTTGGAAGCGCGCCGTGTGGAGGTGATTACACCGACAATGCCTACCGCATCGAGTGGCACTCCCTTGCCCACTGCCACGCCCAGCGGCATCACGAATGCCGATGCCGCGATTGCCGCCATCCAAGCGCGCTTTCCCGAAGTCGCCAAGATTCAGCGCGCCGCACCTGGCACCATCGGCGCGACAACCGACATCCAAGTTTTTGATCGCGGCGAGGGCTGGGAAATCGCATTCGTCGAAGGGTGGAGCGATTGCACGGCGGGGTGCATCAATAATCGTTACTATTATTTTTCCGTGCGACGCGATGGACGCATCACCAAAGTCGGCGAGTACGCGCGCATTTTCAACGAAACGACCAACGCGTACCAAACGAGTGGTGTGCCGATGTGGGGAGTGCCGGCACGCTGACGAAGGACGAATGATTGCAGATTTTCGATTGCAGATTTTAGATTGCCGATTGCACATCAATCGCCAATCACAAATCTAAAATCGAAAATCGAAAATCCTACCTTTGGCTCATTGGCACATTGGCTCATTGGCTCATTGTCCTACTGGCTCATTGGCTCATTCTTTCTCCTTGCGCTCTATGTTCCTTTTGCGTACACTCTACCCGCGTACGCGCGGCCCGCGCTCCTCTCACCCAACGATTTGTCACGCATCACGCATCCTTTCACCGCGACGTTTGATGATAGTATCGAATTGCTCGGTTACGATTTAGATACGCGCGCGGTCAAACCCGGCGAGACATTGCGCGTCGCGCTCTACTGGCGCGCGCTGGCGCCGATGCACGAATCGTATCGCGTGTTTGTGCACGTCGTTGGTGCGGAGAATCGTCGCGCGGGTGGTGTGGATGTGATTCCCGCGCGTGGAGCGTTTCACACGGTTTACTGGAAGCCCGGCGATATGTTGCGTGACATCGTTCAAATTCCGATTGCGCCCGATGCATCGCCGGGCAAATACACACTACAGGTAGGATGGTACCCGCTAGGCAAAGTGAATCAGCCATTGACGACACAAGAGGGTGACACGCGTGTGACCATCGGTGCGATCAAAATCGCTCCGCGCGCGGCACGCGTGTACGAGCCGCGCGTGCGAGTGAACGCGAACTTTGCTGAGCAGATTGAACTCATCGGCTATGATGCGCACGTTGCCGATGATACTCTTGAGTTGGTGTTGTATTGGCGCGCGTTACGCGCGCTCAGCACCGACTATACGGTTTTTATCCACGCGCTCGATGCGCAGGGCAACATCGTCGCGCAAGTAGATCGTCAGCCGCAGAGCGGGAATTATCCCACCTCGATTTGGGATACAGGCGAACAAGTGCGCGATGAGTACCGCTTACCTGTGACAACTTCTATGCGGCGTGTTATCGTCGGATTGTATGATGCAACGACAGGTCAACGATTATCGGTGGCAACCAGCGACTCGATTGAAGTGAATTTTACTAGAGTGAGCAAATGACGCGCCGCACCTGGTTTTGGTTGATTCTGATTTTGTTAGTCGCAACGACGCTACGCGCTGTGGCATTGGATACTGTGCCACCTGGTTTGTATCACGACGAAGCATTCTATGGGCTGGATGCTTTGGGCGTTTTGCGCGGCGCGGGTTTTCCTGTATTTTTTGAGGGCAACGGTGGACGCGAGCCACTCTTTATTTACGCGCAGGCTGTTTCGCTAGGATTGTTTGGCACAACACCTTGGACATTGCGAATCACAGCGGCATTCGTTGGTGTGCTGACAGTCGCGGCATTCTTTGTGCTGGCGCGCGCGTTGACCAATGACAAATATGCAGACCAAGTCGCGCTCATCGCATCAGCGGCACTTGCCACTTCGTATTGGCATCTTCATTTTAGTCGCGTGGGTTGGCGTGCGATTTTACTTCCCTTGTTTGCTTGTCTGGCGTTTTATTGGTTCTGGCGCGCGTATCGTTCTGGAAGATTACGGGAATATGTTTTCGCTGGTGTGTTGCTCGGAGCAAGTTTATATACCTATCTGTCCGCGCGGTTTTTACCTATCGTCATTGTATTGTTTTGGGTTACGAACTATCTTGCATCGTTTAACAAACGACAAATTCATCTACACCAACCCAACTATCTTGCTCCGATTCTCTTTGTCGTTGCCGCGCTAGGTGTGTTTGCACCGTTGGGATTTTATTTTATTCTGCACCCCAACGCGTTCTTTTTTCGTGTCAACGATGTAGCATTGCCAATCAACGATTGGTTGGCGAGCATTTGGCGCGTTGCGCAAATGTTTTTTACGCGCGGCGACGCCGAGTGGCGACACGGCATCGCGTATCGTCCAGTGTTGGATTGGTTCACAGGCTTACCCTTTGCGATTGGATTTTTGAACGCACTATGGCGATGGCGTGAGCCCGCCAAACGTTTTGCGCTGATTTGGTTCGTGCTCTTACTTCTTCCAACGATCATTTCGCAGGGCGCGCCCGATACGCTACGCGCGATTGGCGCGCTACCAGCGATGCTCCTGTTCGTTGCGTGGGGCTGGCAAGTCGTTGCCATGCGTTTGTCGCCACAACGACTTTTCACCCTTGGTATGTTGTTCACACTTGTTGGCAGTGGCTGGTTGAGTGGGCGCGATTATTTTATCGAGTGGGCGAATCATCGGCGCGCGTACTATGACTTTCAGGGCGATTTAGTCGAACTGGTTCGCTGGATCGGTGCACGCGAGGAGAATGTCGTCGTACCTTTCGAGACCTATGCTCATCCGACTTTTCAATTTTTGATTCGCGTGCGTTACACTGAGCAACCCTTTCCGTTTCGCGGCTTAAATACGTCTGAGCCAACGATTCTTGTTTTACCCTCTGCGCTTCCAAACGGTGGATACGTTCTCTTGCGGAAACATCAAGCATTTTGGCTTCATCCATTAGCCAACTTTACGCAACCAAGTACTGCGTCTGTTTTGTATGACCGATTTTCCAGACCGATAGGTTCTTTCTGGAAAGTAGATTCACAAGAACTGGATACCGCCTTGCGACTTTCTTCTACGATTGAACAACATTTTGCCTCACCGCCACTTTTTGATGGGCGAATGGAATTGCACGCGGCATTTTTTCCGCGCGAAATCACACCAGGCAAACCACTCACACTAGGTCTGATTTGGCGTAATCGCGCGCCCATTCAATCCAATCTCCAGATGTTCGCGCACATTCTCGATTCATCTGGTCATACGGTCGGTGGTGTGCATACCGGTTTGTTCTTTGAATATCCTTTGACACTTGTACCAAACGATTCTTATTTACCCGCGCGCTATGACCTCCAAGTGAACCAAGAATTATTGCCGGGCAAGTACGTCATCGAAATTGGTTTGTTCCACCTTGCGCGCGACGCGCGCGTGCCGATTGAAATAAATGGAAAACGTGTGGACGACGATCGCATCCTTGTTCAGCCACTCAAAGTTGGTTTGCAGCGCGTGCCTCCGCCCGATCTGCGCCCAGCGCGCGCGACGTTTGGCGATTTGATTACGCTGATAGGATTTGATATAGCCGCGCGAATCAAGCGAGGCGAGGATTTGAAACTTACACTGCTTTGGAAAAGCGAAAAGTTTACTCAGTACGATTACACCTTGTTCGTTCATGTGCTTGACGATGCAGGCAACATCATTGCGCAGACTGATACTCAGCCCCTGGGCGGTACATATCCAACTTCGATTTGGGACGTGGGTGAACTGGTGACGGATGAGATTCGGGTGACAATTCCTCCTCATGCGCCCAGTGGACGTTGGCGCATAGGGCTGGGTTGGTACGATGCACCTACAGGTAGACGGTTACCTGTTGCCGATGGAGATATGCTCATCTTGTACGAGGTGGAACTCGATTGAATCTGCGCTCACGTTTCACGTTTCGCGTTTCGCGTTTTACGTCTTACTTCTCGCGTGATTGGATAGTGGCACTCGCGCTATTCGTCGCGGTGTTCACGCTGTACGTGCGCACCGCCGCGCCGGGCTTGCTCGATGGTGACGAGGGTGAATTCCAAACTAACATTGCGCGCTTGGGCGTGAGTCATACCGGCTATCCGATCTTTTTCCTACTAGGCAAGTTGTGGACGATGCTCGTGCCTTTTGGAACGATCGCCACGCGTGCAAACTGGTTCGCGGCGTTATGGGGCGCACTTGCAGTTGTCGCGCTGTTCGTGTTTATGCGCTGGCTTGTGGGCAATCGCTGGGTTGCCTTAGCATGTGCGCTCTTGCTCGCTGTCTCGCGCGTTGAATGGTCACAGGCGGTCATTCCGCGTCCGTACACGCTCAATTCGTTCTTCGTTATCCTTGTCACGTGGTTGTTTTTCTTGTGGCGTGTGGGCAAAATAGATTTGACCGTACCGATTTTCTGCTTTGGTTTATCGCTCACAAATCACCGCACGATGATTTGGTTTGCCCCCGCGATCGCATTTTTGATTTTGTGGAAAGAGCGCGCGGCGATTTTTCAACCGCGCAGATTATTCGCGTTAATTTCCGCGTTCACGTTGCCACTCTTGTTGTATGGCTATGTCTTTTGGCGCGGCGATAGTGATGTGGGTGTCGAGTTTCATCTCAAAGATTTCAGCGAGATGATTCTCGCGGGGAATGCGAGTCGTTGGATGTACTACGGGGGATTGGATTGGATCGTGCATCGCGTCCGCGATGTATATCTTCCGTTGCTAATTGAACAGTTCACGCCGCTCGGTTTCGTTTTGGGTATCGTGGGTATTGGTGCGCTCGTAGCGAATCGTGTACCGCGTGCGTGGGCAAGCGCGTTGCCTGCGCGCGAAGCACTTGTTTTCATCGCGCTGGCAAACATCGCGAATAGTGCATTCTGTGTGTTCTTCAACACGATGGACGTGGAAAAATTTTTCTTGCCATCGTACATTACATTCCTGTTTTGTGTTGGTGTGGGCATAGCAGTCGCGTGGGAGTGGTTAGGGGTTTCAAGTTCCAAGTTACAGGTTCAGGGTTGGCGCGCGTTACTGTTAGTCAGTTTATTGGCGTTGGTTGGTTTTCTGGTGGTGAATAACTTTGCGCGAAACGACTGGAGCCATCGAACGGATGTGGCGCGTATGTGGGAGGAGAACCTTGCGTTACCACTTGAACACAACGCGCTAATTGTGGGACCCTGGGAGTCGTTGACACCACTAGAGTATGCACAGTACGTGGAGCATCGGCGCACGGATCTGGAACGGTGGAAAGTGATTGTGCGTAAAGCCGAACTCAAGTACACGTTGTACGGATCGCGTCAAGAAGATATTGAACGCGCGGTGCGTGCAGGACGTCCGGTGTATCTCACCGTGCATCCAGACGAAACAGAAACACTTGGTGCATTGACGGAGAAATTTCGTCTGGTGCGTTTAGGTGAGTTGTGGCGCATCGTGAATTGCGACCCTTCGACTCCGCTCAGGGCGGGATTGCGAATCGCGAATTGCGGGATAGTGCCGACGGAAACGCGCGCGGTGTTTCGTGACAGCGTGGGGCGTAGCATCGAATTGGTGAGTTACGCCGTGTATCCATCGCCAAATTTGCGCGCGGGTGATTTTGGGATGCTGATGTTGCGCTGGCGCGCGCCCGAATCGTTGAACGCGCGATTCACGATTTCGCTGCGCGTGATAGACGAGCAAGGGCGGATAGTGTATCAGCGCGATGCCGAGCCCGCAAACGGAATGCGCCCGACAAATGGCTGGACACCAGGGGAAATCGTCGAAGACGATTGGGGATTCTTTGTGCCAGCAGATGCTACCCAAGGCGTGTATCGGTTGGTGTTGGTGGTGTATGACCCAATCAGTGGTATGATGCGGTGAAAGGAGAGGAGTTACAATCATCAAGCGGTACCTTGTTCTCGATTGTGATGTTGCAGGTGAGTACTCGTTAGGGCAAGTTGTCAACTTGCCCTAACTTTTTTCCAGTTTTTGCATCAACCGTTCTGCCGCCTCGTATCCCATTTTCATCGCGATATGCGTGTTGATGTAAGCAAAACGACCTTGACGTCCTGCTGTCTCGCCATTCGCAAGTTGATCAAAAAATCGTAACAGGCGCGCGAGATGCTGTTCATAGTGCAACGTGTAGATGGGATAGGCGTGTTGCGCGCGAAAGACGTGCATTTCGATTACCTCTTCGCGCGTCAATAATTTTTCTTCGATCAAATCATCAAGCACGGCTTGTTTGGCAAGATCATCATCATTCCACACCCGATCCGTCACATCGCAACTGATTTCGGCAACGAGCAGAGTGCAACCTGCGGGAATGATTTCAAAACCGAATTGTGCTAAATCGGAAATGCGATTGAACGAATGTTGCCGAAAGTACATAAATGATGACGGCAACACGCGTTCCTTACGCACCAACAAACCAACGAACACCAGCGCGCGAAACTTGAGCGCGCGCGCGGCTTGCACCACATCATCTTCAGGTATGGGTTCAATCATCATTATCGCTTCGTTGATGGGCAGAGTGTTGATGACGCCGCGACATTCGATTCGTTTAGTCGTACCGTCTTGAACGTACTCGATCGTGTGAACGCGATTGTCGTTACGTCGAATGCGCGTGACAGTGGCGTTCAATTCGATCGTGCCACCTTGCTTAATGACTTGCTCCCCCATTCGTTGCGTAATCAACGAAAAGCCCTGCCGCGTGGTGTACAGATTTCCCTCAACCTTTTCGACATAGCCATCGGTCTTGACAGAACGATTGAGACGATTTTGCGCGCCCAGACGTATCTTGTCCAGCAATTCCAAGATGTTCATTCGTGGTATCCGTTCGCGCGCGAATGCCGGCGAAAACTCGGCAGGGGTGATGCCCCAAACTGCTGTGATGTAGGTCTTGAAAAAAAGTTCGTACAAGACATTACCATAGTAGCGTCGTAATACCGTTTCCGATGTTTCAACTTTGGGACGCCAGATCGTGCCAATGCTGAAATGCCATAGAAAACTCAACCCTGCGTGAATGACAGTTGGCAAGGGGAGTTTGAGCAACACGTCGCGCATCGAAAGCGGAAACTTGAAATAGTTGTCGAGAAACTTGATTTTGATGGTGCGATTGTACGGAACCAGCGCATCGCCCATCAACGTTGTAATATCGTTGAGGATTTCAGGATCGGTGGTATGGAAGGTGTGCGGTCCGTATTCGTATGTGTTGCTGTTGATACGAACACCACCTGCCAAACCGCCCACGTGATCGGCACGTTCAAGGAGTGTGACAGGGTAGCCGCGTTTGGTCAGGCGCATTCCTGCGGCAAGGCCCGCACAACCCGCACCCAGAATGACAATCGGTTGATGCTTCATTAGGCAACCTTGGAATAGTCTCGTACGGTTGTGATGATTTTATCAATGTCAGCCGAACTCAGATTCGGATGCAAAGGTAGGTTGAGTCCTTCCTCGTTCAGTTGTTCACAATTGGGGAGTTGGGCAGACGATTGGTAGATTCGATTGAGATGGAGTGGATGATAACGGAATGTTGTATAGATACCACGTTCGTACAAGTATCGAGCAAAGTGATCGCGTCTGCCATTTAACACGCGCACAAAGTAGGTAAAGTACGAGTGTTGTTCATCGGGTTCAGGATCGCGCGGACGCACGAGCCAAGACAAATCGGCAAACTCGCGTTGATACAGTTCCCAAATTTGCTTGCGATATGCTTGCAATTGATCGAGTTTACGCAGTTGTGCCAGTCCGATAGACGCGTTGATGTCGTTCGGTAAGAACTTGGGAAAGAAATCCACGATGTTGTATTCCCACCAACGATCCTTATTTGCCGATGCCTCAAAACCCGATTTGCCGATGCCACAATACCGTAAGGTGCGCGCGCGTTCGACAAGCGCGGGGTCTTGGGCAGTTACTCCGCCACCCTCTCCCATTGCAAGATTCTTTACGGCATCGAAACTGAACACACCGATAGTACCGATCGCGCCGCAGGATTTACCGCATAGTTTCGAGTCAACCGCGTGCGCGGCATCTTCGATGACTGGCAAGCCAAATTCGAGAATCGGTTGCATCCGTACGGGTTTGCCGGCATAGTGCACGACCATAATCGCGCCAGTTTTGCGCGAAAGATGTGGCGCAATCGTTTCGGCAGTGACATTTTGGGTGTGCAAATCCACGTCACAAAACACGGGGACACATCCTGCCAGTACGATCGCATGCGCGCACGAAATCCACGTGAGCGAAGGTAAAATGACTTCTGTGCCCGGTGCAAGATTGAGTAGTTTGACTGCCATATACAAACTGTTCGAGCCACTGTCGAGCAGGGCAAAGCCGGGCAAACCCAAGCGACGCGCAAATTGTTCTTCGAATGCGCGCGTTTTGGGGCCAATACCCATCCACTGCGCTTCGATACTCGTGCGAATTTCCTCTAACTCTTCTTGACCGACTTTGGAACCAAAGACTGAAATCACGGTTGTCTCCTTGATTGAATTTTCTCGAATGGGCAAGGTTGAAATCGCGACCAGTCGAGTTGAACCTCGACAAAAGTGTCGTGGTAGATGAGTTCTATAAATCCATTGTGTTGATACCACCGACGCGCGGGATTGTTCACTAACACACGCGCGCGAATATCGCGCGTGAAACCAGTGGCGATGAAACTACACAGCAAGCGCATGGCGTTTCCCATCGCGCCGGGGTGATTCGGATCGGCGCGAATCACGTTGTAAATATCGGCGTATTGATCAAGTAATCGAAAACCCATACAGCCGATTGTTTGTTCTGCACGATGCACGATGAACATATAGTCGTTGGCGCGCGCCTGATAACCCTGAAACCATTGGATTTGTTGTTCGGGTGTGATGATTTCTTGATAGAAGAATGCAAAACGATGCGCGTTTTTCCAGACGCGCAGGTTTTCCAGATCGTTTTCGGTAATCGTACGTAATGCAATATCAAATTCGGAACTAACGAGTCCAAAAGAATCTTTCATCGAGTCATCAAGCGATTGAGGTAATGACCAGCCATTTCGAGGTACTGTCGAAGATAGAATAGCGGTTCGCTGCGCGCGAGATCCCACACATCGAATTTGTAATCTTCCCAGTGCCAATGCCAACGTACGCCATAATCCCACAAGCCGAATGCTTGTAGGATTGCCGCATAAGCGATACTCGCCCAGAATGCGCCGCGTGCGATGTGTCCCAATCGGAGTAGGGCGGGCAATAGCAAGAACGTTAGGTACGGTAGTGCATCAACAAGCAAACGCGTGCCGTATCCCCAACCACCATCCCAGTTTTGGAACATACTCACGTTGTAAGTCATACCGACGAAAACGAGTGCGGCGAAAAGATAAAATCGTCGCGCCGATTCACGTCGCGCGAGCCACGCGCCATACAGGGTCAGCGCGAGAAATGGCGAGTAGATCAACAAGCCGCGACTAGGACTGAGGAACAATCCTACGATGCCATCTAGGCGCAGCCAACTCATCGTTTGCGTGAATCCTTCTTGATAACCGAACACGAATGGTGAGCCATTGTACAGCGTGTTGTAAATCACTGCGAGCACGACAGGTGGAATCGCCCAAACAATCCAGCGGGTCAACGCCGCGCGATATTCAATGAACACGTACAGCGTGAAGAGCAACGCGGGGAGTGCGTTGTTTGCGCGCGCGATAGTCGCGGCAGAGAAAAAAAGCGCGCCAGGGGCAACCGCAAGCGCGCCTTGATGGCGCCCGCGCAATACAAACCAGACCCCGATGAGTTGAAATAGCAAACTGGGCGTGTGTTGCCAGAGGGCTTGAGAGGCGGTTGACCAGACACTTGTGCCAAAGGCAAAAGCGAGTGTGACAAGCGCGCTGGTGCGCGCATCGGCAAGTTCGCACGCGCAGAAAAAGAACATGGTCACGGCAAGCGCGGTGATGAACGCGGCGGCGAACTTGGCAGGATAGAACACACTCCAAGGAAAAACCAACCAGTCGCGGTGTGGATGCGCGAGCCAGCCCGTGCCTAGCGGAATACCGTAGAATGGAATCGCCAAGATGGCGGGTGCAATGGGATAGCGTGAAACCAAACGTCCATTCACTTCAGCCACAAAGTAAGGGCTGTGCCAGTTCTGAATGAAAAAGTTGTGGTATTTTTCCAACGTAAAATCGCCGCTTTCGAGAATGACCAGCGGTAAGAAGGACGCAGCAGCAACATCTTGTTGTGCTGTCCCGAAAAAGGGTTTGTGCAACAGGTTGTAAGTGAGTGGAAAAATATAAACGATGAACGTCAAAAGAAAGAGCCACAATGCTGTACGGCGTGTGGAGATGCCTGAATCAATCACAATCACATTATATACGTTTGCTGAGCGTGGTCAAAAGTGACTTTGACAAAGATGCAAGGGCAGAATAGAATAGATGTTAGTTTAATCACATGCACTGAGGTGACCATTGAAAACCGAAGGATCCTTCCCTGCTCGATTTTCCTCTCGTACTGTCGCGCAGATAGTTGCTTGTGTGATATTGGGATTGCTCTTTGTGGTATCTGCTGCTACGACGGTATCAGCGCCACAAACGAACGTGGCAACTACACCCTCACATCAGATTACCCTGTCGCGCACCCCTAGTCCGAAGGCAACTTCCACGCCTACCCGTGCTACAGCGACGCGCACGCGTACAGGGCGTGCAATTGCGCCGCGTAGTACTGTTCCTGGTCAGCCGCCAGTGGATGCGTACACCAT
>JAOACU010000812.1 GCA_026417715.1 Anaerolineae bacterium
CCAGAGAACAGCAAGGGGACAATTTGCCAGGACGGGCGTGGCAATACTTCGGGCAGACCGCACCGGGAGCCGGGGTGATCATCGCAGAGCCCGAACCGGCAGTATCGCCGCAGGCGGCCGGAACGACCTCGAAAGCTCGGGAACCCATTTGGGTCATGCTCTGGAAACGTTTGATCGCAGCTTTGACAAATCGGTAGTTTTGGTTTACAATTTAGTTTAGTAACGCGGGGTGGAGCAGTGGCAGCTCGTTGGGCTCGATTCTGAAACCGGTAGTAAAGGATGTTAACGGCACCGCCCAAAAAGTCACTTGACAGCTGGTTTCAGAAAGGGCTGCACACAGGGTAACCTGTGTGTGATCACCTGTCAAAGTCGGGGAAGCCGTTGGCGGGGTAACCCCGAGCCAAGCTTCGACATATATGACGTCGAAGAAGGTGTAGAGACTTGACGGCAGGCACCCTACCGGATCAAGCCGAAGGGTGAAGAGAAAGTCCAGACCACAAAGCTCGGTTAACGAGTGCAGCGAAAGTTGCAGTGGTAAGCAT
>JAOACU010000813.1 GCA_026417715.1 Anaerolineae bacterium
GCTTACTTTCTTAATTCACTTCTTCACTGATATTTGCGGATTAAGTCATTTGCCCTGCTTTCCTGCAAGGCTCCGGCGATGGCAGCATCTACGGCCACCTGCGCCGGGCCACGCTGCCACCAACCAAGAAACTCGATGTTGCCCGCCGGCCCACGCAAAGGCGAAACCATTAAACCGCACAAACCTAAGCCTAAAGCGGCCATCTCCCGCGTCACTTGTTCCAGTACGGCGCGATGCGTGTCGGAATCGCGCACCACCCCCCCCTTGCCCACCTTCTCAGGACCAGCTTCGAACTGTGGTTTGATGAGTGATACAACCTGTCCCGTATCCCTGAGCCAATGCACAGCCGTGGCGTAAATCAAACGCAGTGAAATGAAAGAGACATCCGATACAATCACATCCACCGCTTCAGGCAAGCTCTCCACATAGCGCGCATTGACGCGCTCCATCACCACCACGCGCGCGTCTTGCCGCAATTTCCAGGCCAATTGCCCGTACCCCACGTCAATCGCGTATACCCGAGCCGCGCCACGTTGTAAC
>JAOACU010000814.1 GCA_026417715.1 Anaerolineae bacterium
CCCGTACGCTGCCTACTGTGCTTCCCGCTAAAAAGGGACGATTTCAAGTTGGAAGGACTTACCAACTGGGGTGTCAAATGGAACACGGCTAAAGCCGTTCCCATGCAAACCGAGCCGGCCTGCGTCGGCTGCTGACGTTTGTCACTTTCGGCATTTTGTGCGACATATTGTAGGTTGCAATCGCCCAAAACCGCTACGAGTTGTGCTTTTTGCCCGAAGTGACAAACATCAGGAGCCGACCTGCGTCGGCTGATTAGCCCGCGAAGGCGGGCTTCGTCTGCAGGGAACGGCTTTAGCCGTCTCACTCGAAACCCCCGATTGATAAGTTTTCCCCTAAAGAAATGCTACCGAAAGAGATTCCTCGCTTCGCTCGGAATGACAAAATGAACGGAACGATGGCTTGAGTTACGGAGAACCTACGCGGTCACATCCTCAGGACGCGCCAAGCGGTGCAGCCAAGTCACCTGATCGAAATCGTGGTCGAAACTCGCGATAGCGGGGATGCCGCGCTCACGGCAGGCAAGCGCGATCAACGCATCG
>JAOACU010000815.1 GCA_026417715.1 Anaerolineae bacterium
GTGCATGTATTCCTGCATGGTTTCCCGATATAAACCGGGCGTTCCCGTACCCGGAGCAGGGGGCGTAACGCTCTGGGCATTCACAACCGAGACACCGACGAGAGCAAAAACCCCAACCAGCATCAGGACACTCAAGGTGATCCAAAAACTCTTTTTCATGTTTACCTCCAGATCTTAGAAATTTCAGGAAAGTGTTTTCCTGTGGATCTGGACTTATCATACAAAACAGTTTTGAAGAACTTATGAAGTCGTTTTGAAGAAATTACGAATTTATTCTTCTCCCGTAAGCAAACGCACACGCTGAAGAGGAGTTAAGTCTGATTCTTCCACCAGTAGGGCTTTAAGTTCAAACATTTCATCTCTCAGCGCGGCGGCTCGTTCAAATTCTAAATTGCGCGCCGCTTCTTTCATTTGCTTCTCCAATTCCTGAATCATCCGCTGGAGTTCATGGCGCGCCAGCCCATGCGATTTACCTGCACGATATGATCCTCCTTTTTCTGCAACCATTTGGGGTTGAACACCCATTTGTTGAGTAATAT
>JAOACU010000816.1 GCA_026417715.1 Anaerolineae bacterium
TACACCAGTCAAGACCATCGTTGGCTATTACAAACTAGGACTCGGCATCGAAGAAATCCTGGAAGGTCTACCTCATCTTTCACCCGCTCAAGTTTACGAAGCCCTCGCCTACTATCACGACTATCCCTCGGAAATCGAACAAGACATTGCCGAGAGCCGTGTCGAGCAATTGATCGAGCGTTACGGCTTGCGCGTCTTGCCCGACGGTCGGCTGGTTCCCGAGGAATAACGTGCCTTCTACCTCTTCTCCGTTTATCCGCCTCTACCTCGACGAAGATGTGCACAAGCGCGTCGCCTCTGCGCTGCGATTGCGGCACTATGACGTTCTCAGTGCACACGAACTAGGACGTTGGGGCTTGAGTGACGAAGATCAACTCCTCTTTGCCACCGCCGAAGGTCGCGCGCTCTTTACCTTCAATCCTCGTGATTACGTACGGCTTCACTGCGAATGGTTACAACACCATCGTGAGCACGCGGGCATCATCGTTTCCGATCAACTCGCGATTGGTGAAACCGTACGTCGCCTCCTCAATC
>JAOACU010000817.1 GCA_026417715.1 Anaerolineae bacterium
GATGAACAACATAATCTTACCGCTATAAGCAACATGAACCCTTTTAAATTAGACTTTAACCCTAATAAATTTGTATGGGGAGGTTTACATTTTTATTTAGGTTCTGTAATGTTAGTTATTGGTAAAATAATAGGAATGTTTCATTTGAGTAATAAAATTGTTTATTACTTTTTTAAGACAGATGAAGTAGGAAACATGTATTTATTTCTTAGGTTTATTCCATTTTTTAGTTCAATATTTTGTGGAATCATTATTTTTTTATTTTTACAGAAGAAAATATGGTGGAATTTTTCTATTTTAGGTTATATATTGTATTTAATTTTTCCTATAGTTTTTGTTAATAGTAAGACAGCAAAGCCACATACGTTGGGCGCATTATTTGTTTTTTTAGGGTTTTATTTTTTGTGTAAAGTATTTGATAGTGATGAGATAAAAAATTATATTTATAGTGCAATATTTTTTGGGTTAAGTTTTAGTGTTTTATATCCAAATATTTTTTCTATAATTTTGTTTTATTTAGCAGAATGTTAT
>JAOACU010000818.1 GCA_026417715.1 Anaerolineae bacterium
GCTCGTCGGCAGCGTCAGATGTGTATAAGAGACAGGATCGGGAGCGCGTCCAAGCCGTGATAGCAACATGCCAGCGGTTCGGCAAGTGTGGCGGTTTCCCAATCCAGATGATCGGGGACGCGCACCATTCCCGTTTGCACCAGGCGGCGCGGCACGCGCACGAATTCGCTGAATCCGCCTGGCTCAACTGCTGCCGTCCATAAACTCTCACACAACGTAAATTGCGCGCGCCGACAGAATTCACATTCGCCGCATGACGCATACGGCGCAATGACGACGCGTTCGCCCACGCGCCATTCAGGCGCGCGTGATTCAGCGATAACGCCCGCGATTTCATGACCCAGCACCGTGCCAGGTTGGATGAGCGGGTGTCCGCGTATGAATGTCTTCACATCGGTCGCGCAAATGCCACACGCGCGCGTCTGCACCAATACTTCGCCCTCTGCGATGTCTGGAGGCGGCACCTCCGCGATCTCGATGTGTTGTGGCGCAAGATATTTCAAAACTTTCACGCAGACTCCTCAAGAC
>JAOACU010000819.1 GCA_026417715.1 Anaerolineae bacterium
GTGTAGCACAGGCGATTGAAATCGCGATAACACCGACCCCAAGTCTGCCTGCGCAGACTAGATTAGCCCATATTGATTTTCGTGTTGCAGTAAGAATACAACTCATTGTTTTTTGAACAATGGATGTTGGGATTTGCTTCTGGAGACTCGCGTCAACGAATACCGAACGAATAAACGAATCGCGCCGCTCATTCGTTTATTCGTGTTAGATTCGTTGAAGCGAATTTTCTATTCTGTTTTTCCTTCCCGCGCGCGCCGCGCCTCTTCTAGCGCGCGTTCCAATTGCTCGCGCCATTCTTGCGCGCGCGATTTTGGCACCGGCGATGCGGGTGGCGCTGGCGCGATCGCGTCCGTCGTCCGTCTTTCCTCCGCCATCGGTCGTCCGTCATCGGTCGCCGTTCGTCCTTCGTCCCTTCGCTCTGGCTCAGGGCAAGTCTCCGTCGTCCGTTCTCCCTCCCTCATCGGTCGTCCGTCATCGGTCGTCGTCCGTCCTTCGTCCCTTCGCTCTGGCTC
>JAOACU010000820.1:0-237 GCA_026417715.1 Anaerolineae bacterium
GCCTATTTCCTCGCGGATCATCCGGGCCACCCTGTGCCAGACCTCCATTCGGCTCAGGCCGGGGGTGTGGTAGGCTGCCCGATCCGGGCCGTATTCCGCGCCCCAGAACATAAAATCGGTCTTGAAGTATTCGCAACCCCAGTCATGCCGCCAGGTGCGGAAAACCCCGCGCAGGTATTCGAAGGCCTCCGGGTGGGTGGCATCCAGAATGTAGTCAAGAGATTGAACTGTAGTGAA
>JAOACU010000820.1:247-512 GCA_026417715.1 Anaerolineae bacterium
TGCACCAGCGGCTGGCCCGTTTCTCGCTCGCGCAACACCCAGTCGGGGTGCTGCCGGTAAAGCTGGCTGCGGTTGCCTACGGTAAAAGGGGCGATCCACAGGCCAGGCCGGAAGCCCGCCGCGCGGATTTCCTCCAGCACGGGCTTGAGGCCCCGGGGAAACTGGGGTTTGACCAGGAGCCAGTCGCCCATCTCGGGGGGGAAGCCGTCGTCGGGCTGAAAAACCTGCACGGGAAGGTGTTCCCGCCGGGCCACCGCCTCCACCC
>JAOACU010000821.1 GCA_026417715.1 Anaerolineae bacterium
ACGCCGGCCCGTCAATCCAATACTTGATAAGAGCACGGCAGACTTTAGCGGGACAACGTTTTTCGTAAATGTGCGCCTCGTATTCCTCACGGAAATACTGCAACGTGCTCAACACCGGATTGGGTGCGCCTTGGCCCAAACCACAGAGCGACCCTTTGCGAATATTTTCGGAAAGTTCCTCTAATAAATCCAGGTCTTCGGGTTTGCCTTTACCGGCGCAAATATTGTTGAGGATTTCGAGCATCCGCCGCGTGCCGACACGACAGGGGACGCACTTGCCACACGATTCATCCTGCGTAAATTCCATGAAGAAACGGGCAATGTCCACCATACAGGTGTCTTCATCCATAACCACGAAGCCGCCCGAACCCATAATCGAACCGAGTTGGCCTAAGGTTTCGTAGTCTACCGGTGTGTCTAAGAACTGTTCGGGGATACACCCCCCCATGGGACCGCCGGTTTGCACGGCTTTGAATTTTTTATCATTAAGTACGCCACCACCGACATCGTA
>JAOACU010000082.1 GCA_026417715.1 Anaerolineae bacterium
CCTTGATGATACAACGCGATCGCGTGTTGCATTCGCGCGTTCAGCGATGGCGAGGGACGTTCGTTCGCCCACACGGCAGAGCCGAGCACGATGATCACATCGGCGCGACGCGCGCGATCTTCGCGCGCGCGTGCATCAACGCGTTGGTACAGTATCGCCACGACACTTACACCGACAACCAGCACAAGCAACACGATCTTGACGCTCCGCCGCGCGGCAAAAGCGTTCGTCTTTCGTCCTTCGTCTTTTGTCTTTTGTCGTTCGTCCTTTGTCATTCGTCTTTCGTCACACCACTGGCACACGCGGAGGATGCAATACCTCGCGGATCACCAAAGGGTCTTTTTTGCCACGCACGCGAATTGTATGCACGAGACGTGTCTCGAATTCGTCCTGCAAATATGCATACGCCGCTGGATCCACAAGCACTTGATTCTCACCTGCCAAGATGCTAACGCGCTCCGCAATCGTTACTACTTCGCCGATGACGGTGTAATCGGCACGCAACGTCCCTCCGACGCGTCCAGCAATTGCGGTGCCGGTCGCAATGCCAAGACACACGCCAACGCGATGTTCAGCGTCGGGGGGCTGGATACGTTCAATCGCGTCAATGATGTCGAAGGCGGCATAGACCGCGCGGCGCGTATGGTCAGGGCAATCGAGCGGCAAATTCCACGCGGCAAAGATATTGTTACCGGCTTTGTTCACCGAACCATCCCAACGAAAGACTACTTGCATCACACTCGCGGTGTAACGGTTGATTAGTTCGATCAACGCTTCAGCGGCTAAGGTATCGGCAAGACTAACCAGTTCGCGCAGACTGATGCACAAGATCGTTGCCTCGCGCCGTCCGCCGCCCAGTGAGAGCGCGCCACGTTCATATTCGACCAGCACCTGGTTCACCGTATCGGGTGAAACAATGCCTAGAAACGTGCGCGCTACCAGTGCACGCCCGCGCTCTTCGGAAAGATAACGATAGAGCATCGTCAGCGCGTAGGTAATGACGAGCGCTAACACACCATACAGCGGCGTGGTGACAACGCCGTTATCAAAGCGATTGAAGACGTACACCAAATACGCGGCAAAGTAGAGCAGAACGAGCGCAGTCGCGTAGAGTAGAGGCAAATGAGGCAAAGTGAGTCCAGCCACAAGCGCAATGAGAAATACCTCAACGATCAGATTGGAACGTGTTTGCTCACGAAGAAAATTACCACCGAACAAGGTTTCGATGGCATTTGCCTGAATCTCCACATTCGAGATCGGTGTGCGACTGATCGTTGCAGGGATAGCATAACTCTCGTGCACCGCAGTTGTAGCAGGACCGATGAGAACGATCTTGTCGCGCAAAAGTGTATAGTCGGCTTTACCTTGAGCAATATCGGCGTACGAAATCTTGATCATAGATTCACGACGAACAAAGTTCAAAAAGATTTGACCCTCGGTATCTACCGGTATTCGCTGTTGTCCTATAACGATATATCCGTCTTGCAAAGTCACTTTGGGTTCGTTATCTTGCGCCAGCGCAAAAGCGGCAAGCGCGATGGAGGGATAACGTCCCGTCGGTGTATCAATCGCAAGGGGCACGCGGCGCGTCACACTGTCCGTATCGGGATAAATCATCATATGGGCAAGGGGCGGGTTAGCCGCGCGCAAAGACGCAGTGGGCAATAGAGCCAAGTCGTATGCTGGAAAAGGACTGACGTCGGTAGGGTAACGCGTGGCTTCGATGCCCACAACCGGGAGAACAATTTTTTCAGCACGTCCAAGTATTCCCGCAAAATAGGTGTCTTCCTCCGGCAACTCTGGTTCTGGGAGTACAAAATTAAGGACAATCAACTTGGGCTGAGAGCGCATCACCGCCACCAAAACCCCAGCATGGATGAAACGTTCAATGGGCCAGCCGTATTGCTCAACCGTCTTATCGTCCGCAAGAATCAAAACGATCTGATTACTTGGCGTATGCGGACGATAGAACCAATCCGCCCAACGCAATTCGAACTGGCGCAAGGCATTTATCCCGATGGCAGTGGCTAATATCACACCAGTCAATACGCCGACCAGTAAACCAATCTGCAGACGGCGCAACCGACGTCGGCGAACGCGCGCTGCGACCACGCCGCGCTGAACAGAATCTACAAACGGCTGTTTGGAAAAGCGTGAAAATAACTTGTTCATTTTCCCTTTCGATTTCCATTCTAACACAAATTGTCAGCGGAGAAAAGTCACGTAGGGCTGGTGCCAAGAGTGAACTATTTTACGTCGGTAACATTTGACAAGAAAGAATACGAAAAATTTGACATCATTCCCAAATAGCATATAATACACAATGCAAAACGATGCGGGGTGGAGCAGTGGTAGCTCGTTGGGCTCAATCCGCAGGATCAACAGCATGGACACCAAATTGAAGGGTGACATCGCGGAACAAGCCGCCATCCTTCAAGCCTTGAATCGGGGTTGGGGAGTCCTCAAACCCGTTGGAGATCGGTTACCATACGATCTGATCTTCGATGTGAATGGGCGACTCGCTAGGGTTCAGGTCAAGTGTGCTTGGTTCGACCAAAGGCGCGGTAATTATGTCGTGGACAATCGTCGCACCAAGACTAATCGCCGATTCATGGTTCGAGACAAATACAAAATCTCGGACTTTGATTTTGCCCTGATTTACTTACCTGACCCAAACATCTTTTACGTTTTCCCGATTGATGTGTTTGTAAGCTACGCCAGCGAAATTCACATGGTAGAAAGTGACAAACGTCAGCGCAAGCCACAGTCGGCAGAATATCGTGAGGCGTGGAATTTGATCCTGCAATGGGCGGCACGTGGGGAAACCCACGTGTGATTACCTGCCAAATTCGGGGAAGCCGCATCAGGTAATCCCGAGCCAAGCTCTTCGATGAAGAGAAGGTGTAGAGACTTGACGGCAGGCACCTAAAGGCAAGAGATGCCTATGGTGAAGGTAAAGTCCAGACCACAAACTAGGATTTCCTAGGCAGCGAAAGCTGTAGTTGGTATGCATAACCCAAAGGTCGTCAGTTCGAATCTGACCCCCGCTACCAAAACGAAAAACCGTCAGAGCAATCCCTCTGACGGTTTTTTTCTTTCGTCTTTCGTCTTCCGTCCTCCGTCATTTCAACATCGCATCCGCTGGCATTCCCGGCTTTAACTCCATCTGTGGATTCGGAATCTGCAATTTGACCGCGAACACCAAATTCACGCGCTCGGTTTTCGTTTGCACATTGCGCGGCGTAAATTCGGCTTGCGACGCGATGTAAATCACCTTGCCCTGAAACACTTTGCCGGGAAACGCATCCACTTGAATCGGAATCGTATCGCCGATTTTGATTTTGCCGATTTGCGTTTGCGGCACGTAGATCGTCAATTTGACCGTCGCGAGATTCGCGATGGTGAGGAGCGGCGCGTTCGGCGCGGCGATTTCGCCGACGTGCACCGCGCGCCGCGTGACGATGCCACTCACAGGGCTGGTGAGCGTCATCTTCGCCGATTGCGCGCGCAAGACGCCGAGCGCGGCTTCGGCTTGCTTCACGGCGGCTTCTGCCACTGCGATTTGTTCCTTCGTCGCGCCGGCTTTGAGTGCATCGAGTCGCGCTTGCGCCACGCGCACTGCTTGCTCCGCTGCGTCGTATTGCGCTTTGGCGGCATCCACTTGTGCATCGAGCGTCAGCGGACGCGCGCGCATATCGTACAAAATCTGCAAACTCTTTTGCGCGCCTTCATAGTTTGCTTGCGCGGCGAGGAGCGCGGCTTCCGCCGCCCACCACGCGTTCACCAGTGCCTTGCCTTCCACGCGCACTTGATCCACACCGCCCGCTGCATCAACACGCGTGCGCGCGGTGATGGCGTTCGCCTGCGCGATTTCCACCTGATACTGTGCCGCTTTGACCTGCGCTTCTGCCGCCGCGATCCGCACATCGAGTTCCTGCGGCGTGTTACGTACGGCTTGCGCGTTCTCCCACGCGCGCTTGGCACCATCGCGTTGGGCAATCGCTTGTGCGAGTGTTGCTTCGGCTTGACGAATGTCTTCGGGACGCGCGCCCGCTTTCACTTGCGCCAGTTGCGCTTGCGCCGTTTCCAGCGCGGCTTGTGCCTGTGCGATTTGCGCATCGAGCGTGGTGCGATCCAGGCGCACCAACTCTTGCCCTTGTGTAACCGTGTCACCTTCGTCCACCGTGATTGCGGCGATGCGCCCACCGATTTCGGCGGCAACCGAAACCTCTTCGCCTTCGATAAATCCCGAAGCACTTGCCACAAAGTCACTCGTGGAAACGAACGGCAACCGATTCGTCGAATAGAGATAATAACCGACGAGTGCAAGTAAGATGAGCAGTACGATTGGAATGATTCGTTTGCGATGTTCCATTTTGCCCTCCTGACCGAAGACCGAAGATGGAAGACCGAAGCCGATGATCTCGGTCTTCGGTCATCGGTCATCGGTCGTGTCTGCACGACGCAAGCGCGCGATGAACACCTCCTCCAGCGACGGCACGATGACTTCGATGCTGTTCACCGCGACATTGTGCGCGTGCAGAATTTCGCGCGCGCGGGAAATTTTTGCGCGCGCGTCCGCGCCAAGCGCGTGAATGAGCGTACCGTAGAGCGCAACCTCGTCGAACAAACGCGCAGCGCGTAGCGCGGTCAACGCGACATCACTCGGCTCACAATCAATTTCGATCACCTGCGCGGGCATCGCCTCTGTTTTCAGTTCGCTGGGCGAACCGATGGCGACGATTTTGCCGCGATGAATGAACGCAAGGCGATGACAATTTTCTGCCTCGTCCATGTAATGCGTAGTGACAAGGATACTGACGCCGCGCGCGGCACGCTCGTAAATCAAATCCCACAACATTCGCCGCGAGATCGGGTCAACACCTGCAGTCGGTTCATCAAGGAACAAAAATTCGGGTTCGTGTGCCAACGCGCAGGCAAGTGCGAGGCGTTGCCGCGCGCCACCCGCCAAACTTGCCACGCGCGTGTTCTCTTGCCCCGTGAGTCCAACACTTGGCAAAATCGTTGCGCGACGCGTGGACACTTGATCGCGCGGCACGCCATACACACCCGCGTAAAAATCGAAATTCTCCACCACAGTGAGGTCGGGATAGAGCGAAAACTTTTGCGAGACGTAACCGACGCGCGCGCGAATCGCTTCGGCTTGTGTCACGATGTCGTAACCCAACACAGTGCCACCGCCCGATGTAGGCGCGAGCAAACCAAGAAGCATCCGAATCGTCGTCGTCTTGCCCGCGCCATTCGGTCCGAGCAAGCCGAAAATTTCGCCGCGCCGAATCGAAAACGATACATCGTCCACCGCGACAAAGTGATCGAATCGTTTGGTGAGATTGTGTGTGGCGAGTGCGAGTGAATCCATTTTCAACCGACCGCTGACCGCCGACGGCTGACCGCAGATTGTTCGGCGGTCGGCGGTCGGCCGTCGGCGGTCTGGTTTAACATCAACACAAACGCATCCTCCAAACGCGGCTTGACCGCGCGCAACTCACTGACAACAAGGTTGTGCGCGCGCCACGTCGCTTCAAGTGATGCTGCGCGCTCCGCGCGATCGGCGATGATGCGGAGCAAATCACCATGCGCCGAAACGGCGAGGATGCCGTCACTCGATTCGATGACGCGCCGCGCGCGCAAAGCATCGGACGCTCGCGCTTCAAAGACGACAGCGTTGATTTCATCGCGCAATTTGCGCGGATCGTCGCACGCGAGCAGTTGCCCGCGATACATCAAACCCANGCGCGCGCAGCGTTCCGCTTCGTCCAAGTATGGCGTGCTGATGACAATCGTGACACCTTGCAAATGCACTTCGGTCAGCAAATCCCAAAACTCGCGACGACTAATCGGGTCTACACCTGTCGTTGGCTCGTCGAGCAAGAGAACGCGCGGTGTATGCATCAGCGACGCGGCGAGCGCGAGTTTCTTTTGCATCCCACCCGAAAGATGGCGCGCGAGGCGCGTTTGAAATTCGGTGAGCCGCGCGAATCCCAAGAGACGCGCGATCAGTTCGGCGCGTCCCGCGCGCGGCGCGCCAAACAAATCGGCAAAGAAATTCAAATTCTCGATGACCGTCAAATCGGGATAGAGCGCGAAACGTTGCGGCATATAGCCGATGATTTGCTTCACCGCCTCGGGATTGCGCGTCGTTTCGATTCCGTCAATCGTCACGCGTCCTGATGTTGGATTGAGCGCGGTCGCGATGATGCGTAGCGTCGTCGTCTTGCCCGCGCCATCGGGTCCAATCAAGCCAAAAATTTCGCCCGCGCGAATTTCGAGCGACAGATCGCGCACGGCGGTAGTGGTGGCGAATTGTTTGGTGAGGTGGTGGATGGAGATCATTGGTATTTCGTATTGCGTATTGCGTATTGCGTGAAGCGTGACCATAAGAATTACGCAATACGCAATACGCAATATGCAGTTTCATTCCAGACTCTTGCGGAACCGCAACGATGCCGCTGTGAAAATCAACGCGCCGAGAATTGCCAGGGCGAGGACTGATTCCATCAATGTCGGCAATCCTACACCTTTCAGGATGATACCACGAAAGATAATGAGCATATAACGCAGTGGCACAAAGTAACTAATCGCTTGCAACCACGCGGGCATTGCTTCGATGGGAAAGAAAAAGCCCGCGAGGAAAATGCTGGGAAGGACTGTGAGGAATGCCAAGAACATTGCCTCTTGTTGCGTGCGCGCTGCGCTGGAGACGAACAAACCCATCCCAAGTGTCGTCAGCAAAAAGAGCAACGCGAGAGCGAGCAAGAGTGGAATACTGCCACGAATCGGCACATCGAACAAGAGAACACCCAGAAACAATACTTCGAGCAAATCGAAAAACGCAATGCCAATGTAAGGCACGACCTTGCCGACGACGAGTTCCCACGCTTTGATCGGTGTGACGACGAGTTGTTCGATGGTACCTTGTTCGCGTTCGCGCACGATGGCGAGCGCGGTAAAGAGCGTGGTGAGAAATTGCAAAATCATTCCCATCACGGCAGGAATCATATAATTCGACGAGCGTAGTTCGGGATTGTACCACACACGCGGACGAATTTCGATACCGCCGAGTTGTGTCACATCCACACCCAAACGCCGTTGAAGGATTTGGATGTTGTGCGCTTGTCCCACCGATTGTGATGCGGCGAACGCGGTGTTGGCGACAGCGGGATCCGAGCCATCAATCAAAAAGGCAACCTGCGCGGTTTTGCCTTTCGCCAAATTATCGCCATAGCCCGCTGGAATGATAATGCCCGCGCGCGCGTCGCCACGATCCAACAGTTCGGCGATTTCGCGTTCACTGTTGACGTTGTAGGTGATGCGAAAGTAATCGGAGGCGCGATACGCTTCGATGAGTTGGCGGCTCTGCATCGTGCGATCCGCGTCGTAGACGGCAGTGTTCAAGCGGCGAATGTCTGTCGTCGCGGCGTAACCGAGCAGAATCAGTTGAACGATGGGAATGACGAACATTATCGCGAGCGTGCGCGGATCGCGCAGGATGTGAATGAATTCTTTGCGGATGATCGAAAGGAGGCGCGAGTTCATTCTACTCCACCTTGATTTTTTGCGCGCGTTTGGGCTCTGCCAGCGCGCCGCGCAAAAAGAGCGAAACATTTGTGGCGATTAGCCGATCGTCATCAGGTGCAGGTACCGTTTCGATCTGCAACACTTTACGCAACATCACCACAGGTACAAACATTCCAACGAACGCGATGGCGAGGGCGTCAGGGGCAAGTCCTTTGCGGAAAACACCGCGAGCGATCTGCTGGCGAAAATATTTCTCCAAGAGACGCACAACATACAGGATAACGTGGTGCACATATTTTTCGCGCGTACTGGGCGACATTGTCGGCAATGCCGAAAGGAGAATGCGAAAGACGTGAGCGTTCTGCCGAATGGTCGTGACCAGATTGCGCGCGATCAGTGTCAACATCTGCTCAGGCGGTGGTAACGTGTCCGCGTCCGTCGTATCCAGTAAGGTGTGGATGGATTCAATGGGAGGTTGTATCACATAGCGCGGAATGCTAATGAGCAGGTCGTCTTTGTTTTTGAAATAATTGTAGATGGAACCTTCGGCAACGCCGGCAACGCGCGCCACATCTGCGATGGTCGCGCGATCAAAGCCCTTTTCAGCAAAGACCTGCGTGGCGGCATCCAGAATTTGTTTGCGGCGCGCTTGAGCCAGAGCACGGCGCGCGTGGAGAGTGAGTTTGGGCATTGGGTTCTCTTAATGAATGAACGTTCATTCACCAAGAGTATATCGTGTTTGAGAGGGTTTGTCAAGCGTTTGATTCAACTGTACACAAGTGTCACCAAAACAACAACCGTCGCGAGGTGTCTCGCGACGGTTGTTGTTTTTTCTTTACGCTTGCGGATAAAGAAAGATTATGCCTTCTTGACCACGTTCACGGCTTGCGGTCCCTTGGGACTATTCTCAATCGAGAATTCAACTCGCTCGCCTTCGTTCAAGGAACGATAACCTTCGCTTTGAATCGCCGTAAAGTGCACAAAGACGTCGGCGCCATCTTCACGCGCGATAAAGCCGTATCCTTTGGACGCGTTGAACCATTTGACGGTACCGGTCACACGATCTGCCATTACTGTTTCACCTCCTTTCGTGTGAAATGTGGTAGTGATCAAAAAGTAATGCTGAGAGTGTCATTCTGAGGCGCGCCTTGCGCGCCGAAGAATCTCTCAAAGGACTTTGCGAGACGCTTCGCTGCGCTCAGCGTGACAAAGTGCCTTCTCAGCACTACTTTTGTAACCCTACCTGAAATGTTGCGTTGCCCGCGTGCAAAAAACAATGACGCCCCAGCCACCGTTCTGGCTGGAGCGTCATCTACCTGCCGAACAGACTTGCAATTCCATTATCGGCGTTTTAGGTTTTTTGTCAAATCGCCTGCTAACCAAAAACAGTCACACGCGATTCTAATCGCGTGTGACTGTTTGGACGTGCGTTAAAGATGGATTATGCCAACTTTACGACGTTCGTGGCTTGTGGTCCCTTGGACGTCTCCTCAATCGAGAATTCGACCTTGTCGCCACCGCTCAATTTGCGATACCCCTCCATCTGGATCGCCGAAAAATGGACAAAGACATCTTTGCCCCCTTCGTGCTCGATGAAGCCGTATCCCTTGGCGGCGTTGAACCACTTGACGGTGCCTCGGATACGCTCTGACACTACTTTCACCTCCTTTCGTACACGTCAGGCGATCGGAAAAGAAAAAACGCCGGAGACAAACGTCGGTCTCAAGGCGTTTTTTCATTCACGATACTACCCGTCCACGCCACCTATTGTCATCAATTTGCGATTTTTGTCAAATACACTAACGCGTCATTCGTGGATCGAGTAAATCACGCAAACCATCGCCAAGCAGATTGAGTCCCAACACTACGAGCATAATTGCCAAACCCGGAAAGGTGACGATGTGAATCGCAGTGAAGATGTAGGTGCGTCCTTTTTGTAGCATCGTGCCCCACTCGGTCACGTTCGGAGGAACACCCAAGCCCAAAAAGCCGAGTGCAGCGGCAGAAAGAATCGCAGCAGCGACTTGCAGTGTGGATTGAACTACAATCGGCGCGATGATGTTGGGTAAAATGTGTAGCCGCAACATCCGCAAATGCGAAACACCAATCGAGCGCGCCGCTTCGACAAATTGCTCTTCTTTCACTGCCAGCGTCGAACCGCGCGCGAGACGCGTATACACAGGAATCGAAACGATGCCGACGGAAATCATCAGGTTGAAGAGACCCGGGCCCAAGAATGCCGAGACCATAATCGCGAGCAGGATGCCGGGAAAGGCGAGCATGATGTCAATCAAACGCATCACGATCAAATCGAGCGCGCGTCCGAAATAACCGGCAAGCAGACCCAGAGGCACGCCCACGAATAAGCCGATACTGACTGGAATCAAGCCAACAAGGAGTGACAAACGCGCGCCGTAGAGCAGACGCGAAAGCATATCACGTCCGATTTCGTCGTTGCCTAGAGGATGCGCGACGCTGGGACCTTGACGCGCGAGCGAAAAATCGGCTTTATCAGGATCGTACGGAGCCAAAATCGGAGCAAAGGTGCCGGCAACAACAAAAATACAAACGATGAACAAACCCAGCATCGCCGGACGGTGACGGGTAAAGCGACGCAGCGCGCGGCGCCACTGCCGAGTAGATGAAGTAAACGTGTTGGCGGTAGTAGTCGCGTTAACAGCCATTCATTGTCTCCTTAGGCATAGTGAATGCGCGGGTCAAGAAAAGCGTACAAGATGTCCACCGCCAGATTGACGAATGTAAAACCCATCGCGATAAACAGAATGATGCCTTGCACCATCGGATAGTCGCGGTAACTAATTGAATCCACAAGCAAGCGACCGATGCCGGGCCAGGCAAACACGGTTTCCGTCAACACGGCGCCGCTCAACAGGATGCCGAATTGTAAACCCATAATCGTCACGACGGGAATGAGCGCGTTCCGCAAAGCGTGTCGAAAGATAACCCCGCGTTCGCGCAAGCCCTTGGCGCGCGCGGTGCGCACATAATCCTGTCGTAAGACTTCGAGCATCGTAGCCCGCGTCATCCGCGCCAAGATCGCCATCGAATTGGCGGCAAGGGTGATGGTGGGCATAACGAGATGTTGCCACGTGCCACTGCCGGTTGGTGGA
>JAOACU010000822.1 GCA_026417715.1 Anaerolineae bacterium
CGATTGGCGCGTTTCAGGGGACAGGCTTCAAAATCGCGGATATGAAGACACGCATCGAGGCATCCAGATTGTTGATTTACAACGCGGCAATGGCAAAGGAAAAATCCAAAAAGGATGGCAGCCGCTATTCGCTGGAGGCTTCGATGGCGAAGTTGTTTGCCAGCGAGACCGCCATGTGGGTGGCGCATCAGGCGGTGCAGATTCACGGCGGCATGGGTTACAGCAAGGAACTGCCCGTCGAGCGCTATTTCCGCGACGCCAAGATCACCGAAATCTACGAAGGCACAAGCGAGATTCAGCGCCTGGTCATTTCGAGAAGCGAGATGGGATTGAAGTAACCGCCCATGAAAGCCGTCCTTTTTCACCAGCATGGCGGACCGGAAGTCCTCGAATATGCGGACTTTCCCGCCCCCGAACCCAAACCCGGCGAAGCGTTGATTCGCCTGCGCGCCGCCGCGCTCAACCGCGTGGACGTGTTCGTCCGCAAGGGTTGGGCGGGCTTGAAGTTGG
>JAOACU010000823.1 GCA_026417715.1 Anaerolineae bacterium
GTCTCTACCCTTCGGGCTTGCACCAAGTGCTGTGATAGACAAGTGCTGTGATAGAATTGGTGTAGAAAGGAGGCAGTAAAGCGATGAAACTATCGGTGATTATTCGCCCTAGCGAAGATGGATTTTTCATCGCGGAATGCCCTGCCTTACCAGGATGTATGAGTCAGGGGCGTACCGAACACGAGGCGTTGCGCAACATCAAAGAAGCGATTACACTGTGGCTGGAAGTAGAGGCGGAAAAACACACAGCGCACTTGCCGCGTGAAGCCACACTCCGAACCGTCGCCGTATGAGTTCTACTTATTGGAACGATAAGACCCGAAGGTTTTTCCAAAGCCCTTCGGGTCTTTTGATTTTCTGACCTCTGATCTCTGCTTCTCTGTCCTCACGGCATCGTCGTCAGTTGGAACCAAATGCGATAGTTGACGTGACGGCGCATCGGCATGATCATTCCTGTCGCTTGATCGCTAGGGTACTGATCGTCCACTTGGACGCCATACGCATCACCCC
>JAOACU010000824.1 GCA_026417715.1 Anaerolineae bacterium
GGCGGCGTGTTGGTGGAAGGCGATTTGAGTCAGCGATATTTTGAGCCGCTACGGCGCGCGCATCTGCAGAGGTTCGATTTGGTGTACGAAGATGCACGCGCGGGAATTCAGGTCTTGAAGGTGAAGCAATGAAACATCTCTGGCTTGTGCTTATCGTGCTCGGCGCGTTTGCGGTTCGCGTGTACGGCTTTGATTTTCCGCGCTATCATTGGGACGAGAATACGAATATGGATAGCGTGCTCTATGCGTCGTACAACCGCTTGGCATTGCCGACGTATGTGCACGGCAGTTTTTTCCAATACACGATTCTGGCTTGGTGGTCGGCATATTTCATTTTGAGTGGCACAGTGCCAACGACACAAAATCTGTTGCTGGCATTTTTTCGCGATGCTCAATTGTTGATGGTTGCACGTTTGTTTTTGGTGAGCATCGGAACACTGACCGTTGTGGCGACGTATCTTTTGGGCAAACGATTGTATAATGCTCCCGTCGGTCTGCTTGCCGCATTT
>JAOACU010000825.1 GCA_026417715.1 Anaerolineae bacterium
GCGAGAGAGCGTGAAGCGAGAGCGCGCGAGTGTGATACCTGATACGCAATACGTAATACGTGATACGTGGAACCTGAAACCTGTAACTTGAAACCTAAAAATGAAACCCCAAGTCTATCTCATTGGCGCGGGACCGGGTGATCCAAGCCTCATTACTGTCAAGGGTGTTGAGTGTTTACGGCGCGCGGATGTTGTGGTGTATGATCGGTTGGTTGCGCTTGCGTTGCTTGAGTACGCGCCTGCACACGCCGAAAAAATTTACGTTGGTAAAGCAAGTGGTGAGCATACGATGACGCAGGCGGAAATCAATGCGCTGTTAATCGAACGCGCGCGCGCAGGCAAAATCGTTGCGCGACTCAAAGGCGGCGATCCGTTCGTCTTTGGTCGCGGTGGTGAAGAAGCACTTGCGCTTGCAGAAGCAGGTATCGCGTTTGAAATCGTGCCGGGCATCACGAGCGCGATTGCCGCGCCAGCGTACGCGGGCATTCCTGTCACGCATCG
>JAOACU010000826.1 GCA_026417715.1 Anaerolineae bacterium
GGCAAATCCCGCGCGAAAGGCGGCGGAAAAACCAATAATACCCCCCGCGATGACACCCGCATAGCGGTTTGTAAAGACCCGGAACAAGCCTATCATTATGCGCTGGAAGTAGACCAAGCCCCGCGCGATGATACTCGTGTCGCAGCCTGACGGGACCACTTCTCGTCATATCGATATGCTCTTAAAGTCGATAAAAAACCGAGAGACGATACTCGCATCGCAGCTTGCCAAAATCCAATGTCAGCCTATTCGTATGCCCGTTTTGTAGATCAGTCCCCGCGGAATGATACCCGTGAAGTCGCGTGTCAAGACCCGCTTTTCGCCTGCGAATATGCCCGATATGTTGACCGAGCCCCGCGCGATGATACTCGACAAGCGGCTTGCCAAAACGCCGAACAAGCTTTGCGTTATGCCCGAGACGTTGATGGCGCCCCGCGTGATGACACGCGAAGGGCAGCCTGTAAAAACCCCGAATGGGGATACGACTATGCTCTTGAGGT
>JAOACU010000083.1 GCA_026417715.1 Anaerolineae bacterium
CCTTTGGGACAACACAACCACTTGTGCAAGTTCGATGTGTAAAAATCCGCGCCAATATCTTCGAGGTCAAGTGGAATCTGCCCAATCGCGTGTGCGCCATCCACGATGCTGATGATGCCGGCATCGCGCGCCCGCCGACAAATCTCGCGCACTGGAAAAATCAGCGCGGTGGGTGCAGTGATTTGGCTAAGGAACACGACGCGCGTGCGCGATGTAACACCTGCCCACAACTGTTCGATGAAATCTTCGGGTGTGGTCACTGGCACGGGAATCGGTTGCGCGCGATAGACCGCACCAGTTTTGCGCGCGATGAATCGCCACATTCGATTCATCGCGCCGTACTCGTGATCGGTGGTGAGAATTTCGTCACCGGGTTGTAACGGCAAACTGCGCGCGACGATGTTCAGCGCGGTCGTTGCGTTCGGCACGTACACCACGTCGTTGGCGTCGGCGTGGACATACTCGGCGAGCGCGGCGCGCGCGGTGCGCATCAAATCGGCAAAGCGACGTCCCAGAAATTCGACGGGCTGGCGTTCGAGTTCGCGTTGCCAGCGTTGATACGCCTCGAACACGACGCGCGGTGTTGCGCCGAACGAACCGTGATTCAAAAACACAATGTTTGGGTCGAGGAGGAATTCGTCTTTCAAGGTCATTTCACATCAGAGTAGGACAAGTTTCAAACTTGTCCTACGTTTCATAGGAAATGGATGAGGATGGAGTTGGGGTGGTTGGCAAAGCCGACCACCCCAACTCTATTTCTCTGGCTGTCAAGCGTGGGGAAGGAATGTTTTTGGAAAACTCAACAAGTGTGCCCTTACGACGAAGTTTGCCCCAGCGTTACGCCAAGCCAATGTCGCGATACAACTCGGCGATTTGTTTGCGAATCTTGGCACGTTCGTCGAGCGCGGCTTGCACCGGTTTCACAAAATCGTTTTCCCAGCGTGCCAGCGCGGCTTCGACATCGTCCAAAAATTTTTTGAGCGGTTCGAGTAGGCGCGTTTGCGTGGGCACGACCAAGTCTATTTTGATTTTGGGATCGCCTGTGGCGGGGAAAAAGTTTTCGCGCAACGGCTTGAGCAGTTGATTCAGCACCGCGTCAATCGTCGCCGGAATCGCGCGCACCAATTCGCTCAACGCGTTCGCGGCGCGACGAATCTCCTCGCCGACGATAGGAATCCGCTGCAACAGCGCGTTGAAAAAACCACCAATCGCTTCGGCGAGTGGTTGCGTAGTGCCCAACACCGTCTTGACGATACTTTCGGCGGCTTGGAATTTTTGCGCAAGATCAGCCAGCACGCGCGCGACCAAATCAGCAGGCGAACGCAGTGTATCGAGCAAGGTCAAAAAATTCTTGAGCGCGCTCTCGACGGTGGCGATACCCGCGCGCACGATTTGAATACCCGCGCGTAACGCATCGAGCACGCCGCGCATCATACTGATTCCCGTCGCGATGATCGAGTCAATGCCGACTTTTTCGAGTTGCTCGTAGAGCGCGATGAGATGCGCGTATTTTTGCAGACGCGCCCGCGCCTGCGCGAGTTCGACTTCTGCCGCGCTTTGGGCATTTTGGCTCCCCACCACCGCGCCACCCACGGCGCCGGCGGTCAACGCCAGACCACTCAACGCGGCAGTGGTCAAGAATTGGCGACGTGAGAGGAGATCAGCCGACATTTTTACCTCCCTAAAAACGACCGACGACGGATGACCGTCGCCGATGACTTATTCTTGCAACACTTTGCGATAAACCACTTTGCCTTCGCCGCGCGCGTAGAAATCTTTGAGATGCGCCACGCATTCGTAACCGTGATGCTCGTAGAAACGTCGTGCGGGCGCGTACGCTTCGGAATCGGAAGTTTCGAGGTAGATGGCGCGTGCACCGCGCGCGCGCAACTCGCTTTCAACATACTGCAACAATTGCGTACCAATCCCTGTGCCTTGTTGGCTACGTTCGACACAAATCCAGTACAAGTCCCAAACGCGATCCGTAAATGGCGTTGGACCGAAACAGGCAAAACCCGCTACCGAATCGGGTGTACCATTGCGGCAAATCACAAATTCGTAATCGTCATCAGGATCGGGATCGAAAAACGCGTGGAGCATTTCGCGCACTGCCCGCAGTTCAGCAGTACTGAAAACGCCGGTGCCTTCGGCAATGCGCGCAATCGTAGGAAGGTCGGTCGGTTGAGGAGGTTGAATAGACATAGTGAGACAGTGAGACAGTAGGACAGTGAGACAGTGGGACAGTGAAACAGTGAGACAGTGGCACGGTGCTATGCGGCTACACCGACAGCGGAGGTGGCGCGCAGGCGTTTGACTTTTTCCGCGCGCAGAACGCTGGGCAGTAACGCCTGCGCGGGAATCGAGTAGATGCCGTCACTCCCAGCACTGCGCGCTTTGAGTTCATAGGTGACAATGCGTGGGCGCGCCATTCCTTTGATGCGATAACGATGCGCCGCCAGCCGTACGATCTCGTCGGCTAAATCGGCGTACGACATTCCTGCCGCGCGCGCGGCGCGCGCAATGCCAGCATCGGGCGCCAAATCGGCATTCGGATTCACTTCGAGGACGTACGGAATGCCATCCTTGACGCGAATGTCCACGCGACCGTAATCGCGCAAGCCCATCGCTTGATACGCGCGGCGCGCCACATCTTCGATGCGACGTTTGAGCGATTCACTCACGCGTGCGGGGCACGTCGGCGGCGTCTTCAAGTACTCTTCCGAAGTCGGCACCCACTTGGCGCGATACGAGACGATGCGCGCGAACGGATCGCGAATATGCCGAAAGTTGATTTCCGAAAGTGGCAAGACGCGCGGCGAATCATTGCCCAAGAGAGTCACGTTGAATTCGCGCCCGTCAATGAACTCTTCGACCAGCGCGGGTTCGTGATACTTTTCCCAGATAAAACGCACTTGGCGACGCAGCGCGCGGTCATCGCGCACGACCGAGTCCATGGTAATCCCGATACTCGCGTCTTCGGAGACCGGCTTGACAAAGAGAGGAAACTCGAGACGACGCTGATGGACGTTGAGGGGAGTAAAGACTTGGAAAGCGGCAGTGGGAATTCCGTGCGCCTGCAGAATTTCTTTGGCGCGCGCCTTGTTGAGGCAATTGGCTAACGTGCGCCGATCCGAGCCGGTGTAGCGAAAACCCAAATACTCGAAAACCGAAATGATGTATGGTTCAAGATACGTCTTGTTACGAAAACTCTCACACAGATTGAAAATCAACCACTCGTTTGGATCGTACTGTTTGAGCGGTGTCCACAAATCGTTCCGAATCGGTACAGAAACCGTCAGATGTCCGTACTCTTGTAATGCTCTGGCAATATGTTGTTCGACAAAAACAATTTCTTGTTCCGAAAAAAGTCGTTCTTCTTCACTCGGTTCTACTACATTGTAGACAACTAGAATTTTCACAGTGCCATCCGTCTATGCAAAATTTTTCTCCTTTTCGATTATACACTAGGATTGAGAAAAGCGAACCTTAAAATTTTTGTGCAATACGCTCCCCCAAAATAAAACACGGACAGGTTTTTATCCTGTCCGTGTGCGTTTACTTTTCGGTTTGCACCAGACCTTTGACGAACCATTGTTGCATCAAGATCACCACGAGCACGGGAGGCAAGAGCGCGAGTACGGTGCTCGACATGATGAGATTCCAATCTGTTTGTGCTTCGCCCGTGCCCATCATCTTGACAATGCCGATGACGATCGTTTCCATATCGCGACTCGTCGTGATGAGCAGGGGCCAGAGGTATTGATTCCAGCCGTAGATGAAGAGAATGACGAACAAGGCGGCGATGTTCGTGCGCGCAAGCGGCAGGGCAATGCTCCAGAAAAAGCGTAGTGGTCCGGCGCCATCAATCTTGGCGGCTTCGACAAGTTCATCGGGAATCGTCAAAAAGAATTGACGGAACAAGAGGGTACCTGTTGCTGATGCCATCAGCGGAATGGTCAAACCCGCAAACGTGTTGATGAGTCCCAGATCGCTCATCACTTTGTAGGTCGGTGCAATGCGCACTTCAACGGGCAACATCAATGTTAAGAAAATCATCCAAAAGAAGAACATCCGCAAGGGAAAGCGGAAAAAGGCAATCGCGTACGCCGAAAGAATCGAGATAACGATCTTACCGATGGCAATCGCGAGAGCCATCATCAGACTATTCCACAGTAACACCTGAACGGGATGACCAATGATCCGTTGCCCGCGCGCCGCCGTCAAGGCGTTGGTGTAATTTTCGATGAGATAGGGACCCAGCGTGAGCGGCATTTGCCCACGCCCAATCGTACCCGCATCCCAAGAGGAACCGATGAGCGCGAAATACACTGGAAAAGCAAAGATGACGACGGCAATAATCAAAATTACGTGAATCGGAAGATTACGCAATGGTTTGGGAATCATGTGTAATGCACCTTGCCTTCCATAAACCGAAACTGCATCCAGACTAGCACACTCACGATGAGCATCAGGATGACCGACTGTGCCGCCGATTGTCCGAGATTCAGGTTGACATAGCCGTCCATATACACCTTGTACATCAAGGTCGTCGTGGCGCGCCCGGGCCCCCCAGCGGTGAGGGCGTGAATCACGCCAAAGGTATCGAAGAACGCAAACACCAGATTGATGACGATGAGGTAAAAGGTGGTCGGTGAAATCAGAGGGAACAAAATGGCGCGGAATAGTTTCCAGCCGCCCGCCCCGTCAATCATTGCCGCTTCGACGACAGCAGTAGGAATGGATTGCAAACCGGCAAGGAAGAACAAAAAGTTGTGGGCAATCTGTTTCCACGATGCCGCCAAGATCACCAGCAACAGGGCTTGCGCACCATTGAGTTTGTAATCCCAAGGTATGCCCGAATTGTTCAGCGCCTTGCCGATGAGACCAATGGCGGGATGAAAGATAAAGACCCACAACACCGCGGCGACCGCGGGGGCGAGCGCGTAGGGCCAGAGCAAGAGCGTCTTGTACGTTTGCGCGCCACGAATCTGACGATCGGCTAACACGGCTAAAAACAGAGCCACGACCATCACTAAAAGCGTCGTAGACACGGAAAAGACAATCGTGACCTGCAGGGCTTCGATGTAAAGTGGGTCTTTCAAGACGGTGATGAAATTATCGAACCAAACGAACTGGGTCCGCAAGCCAAACGGGTCTTGTTTCAAGACCGATTGGTAAATGGCTTGGCTGGCGGGCCAGAAGAAAAAGATCGTCGTGATGACAAGTTGTGGTAGGAGCAACAAGTAAGGCAACAAGCGATTATTGAAATAGACTCGGCGCTGCATTGGCTTCTCTCAAAGGAGGATAGGGGCGGGTAGCCCCGCCCCTACAGAACGACGATTATTTATTTGTATGTTTTCTCAAACTCGCGCAGGACTTCGTTGCCGCGTTTGACCGCATTGTCCATGGCTTGTTTGGCGGTCTGTTGCCCTTGGAATGCCTTTTCCCATTCCTCGTACACGATGATACGAATCTGCGGCATATTGCCTAGACGCAGACCGAGCGAGTTCTCGGTGGGCTTGGTGCGCGTGAGTTGCAAATAGGGCAGGTCAGCCCCTGGATTCTTTTGGTAGAATCCCGCCGCTTTGGTAATGTCGTTACCACCGTGCGTGATGGGCAGATAGCCAGTCTCCTGATGCCAGCGCGCATCTACTTCGGGCTTGCTGATGTACTTGAAGAACTCGGCAATGGCTTTGAATTCTTCAGCGGTGCGCCCCGGCGAGTTCATCACCCACAGACTCGCACCACCGATGATCGAGTTGATGGGCGCGCCAGGAACATCGTCATAGTATGGTAGGAACGTCACCCGCCACTCAAAGTTCGATTCGCGCTGAATACGCGCGCGCGCTGCGGACGACGCGTGGATGATACCACATTCCCCCGAAGGGAACAAGACTGTTGCCGCGCCGTCACGTCCGCCATACTTGAACGAACCTTCCTTCGCCATATCCATCAACGTTTGCAGATGGCGGACGTGCAAGGGACTGTTGAACACGAGTTCGGCATCCATTCCTAACATTCCGTTCGCTTTGGTGGCGAGTGGAACGTTATGAATGGCAGAAAAGTTTTCGAGTTGTGTCCAGGTGGGCCACTCGAAAGTGAAACCGCACTTGGTGGCACCGCTATCCACCAATTTCTTGGCGGCGGCGCGCAATTCAGCCCAGGTCTTGGGGGGCTTGTCGGGATCCAAACCGGCTTTCTTGAAGGCATCTACGTTGTAGTACATCATCGGCGTCGAACTGTTCCAAGGCATCGAGATCATCTTATCGCCTTCGCTGTAATAGCCACGCACCGCAGGGATGTAGATGTTGGGATCGAGGTTCCAGCCGGTTTCGCGCGCGAGTTCGTGCACCGGCTTGATCGCGCCCTTCGCTGCCATCATCGTGGCGGTGCCCACCTCGAACATCTGGACGATGTGCGGGGCTTTGCCCGCGCGGTACGCCGCAATCGCCGCGTTCATCGTATCGGCATAGCCGCCTTTGTAGATCGCATCCACATAGTACTTGTCTTGCGATTTGTTGAATTCCATCACAAAGGCTTCGAGAATGTCGCCCAACGGCTTGCCGAGCCCGAACCAAAACTCAACCGTGACGCGACCAGGTGGTGGTGTCGGGCGTGGTGTCGTTGCCGTTGGCGATGGCGCGGCGGGCTTGGTCGGCTCTACCGCTGGCGCTTTAGTCGGTGGCGCCGCTGTGGGCGCGGGTGTGGGTGCCGGTGCACACGCGACGAACAACACCGCGAGCATAATCAGAACGAATAGGAACGTGCGTTTCATTGGAACTTCTCCTCCTGAGAATTTGGTGTTTAGGTGATTGGGTGATTGGATAATTGGTGTCGTTAGGGGTATCACCTCCTTATGAAGTTGATTAGGGACGTTAAGGCAACAACAAGACTTTGCCTTTGGTGATACGACTTTGCAAAGTGCGGTGTGCGTCTGCGGCTTGGGCAAGGGGAAACGTGGAATCAATGCGGACGTGTAATTTACCTGCGCGCATCCAATCGAACAAATCATTGGCGCGACGCAATAGTTCATCGCGCGTGAGCGTATAGTGCGCCAATGTTGGTCGCGTGAGAAAGAGCGAACCTTTCGCGTTCAACACCTGTGGATCGAACGGCGGCACGGGTCCCGACGATTGACCGAACAGAACGATGTAACCGCGCGGGCGTAAGCAGTTCAAACTTTTATCGAACGTCGTCTTGCCGACCGAATCGTACACTACATCCACGCCTTTGCCGTTCGTCAGTTGTTTGACCGCGACTTCAAAGTCGGTCTCGGTGTAGAGAATCACATCGTCGGCGCCCATCTGCTTGGCGAGCGCGGCTTTGTCTTGCGTCGAGACAGTACCAATGACGCGCGCGCCGCGCATCTTGGCGATTTGGGTGAGGAGCAAGCCCACACCACCTGCCGCCGCGTGCACAAGTGCCGTATCGCCGGGCTTGAGTGGAAACGTATCGCACGCCAAGTAGTGCGCGGTCATTCCCTGCAACATCACGGCCGCCGCAAGTGGCGTGCTGATGTCGGTGGGCACAGGCACCACGCGCCACGCCGGCACAATCGCATACTCGGCATACGCACCGAGCGCGCCGGCGTACGCCACGCGATCACCGGGTTTCACGTCGGTCACGCCGGCGCCAATGGCATCCACAATGCCAGCGGCTTCTTGTCCTGGGATGAAGGGCAGCGCTACTTTGTAAAGACCACTACGTTGATAAGTGTCAATGTAATTCACCCCAACCGCCTCGATTTTCACGCGCACTTGGTCGGCTTGGGGTTCAGGCACGGCTACATCTTCGTACTGTAACACTTCAGGTCCGCCAATAGTATGAACACGAATGGCTCGCATTGCTGATGAATCTCCTTGGACTGGAGGATACGCACTAGCAATATCTGACACGGGGAGACAAGCGCCAGTGCTACTAGTGCTCAAAGGGAATTGCTTCCACGATACGAAAGCATAACGAGGTTAAGATAAGTTTATCCCAAAGTTAGCCCTGGGATAATAGACGATTAAGGATTTTTAACCTGATACTCGGGTACTCTTATTTTACTCACAATCGTCCAAAAACGCAAATCGTTTTATGAACACGTTTGCATAAATCTCTGCTTGTTCAGAACAGATGTTGGTCGGTCAGGTACGCGGCGTCTCCTGGCGCATTGACGATCACCTGTACCACCTCTGGAATTTCGCGCACACGCATTGCAACGCTATCGGCATCACGCGCCTCACAGATGAGATGCACGTTGGGTCCCGCATCGAGCGTAAAGTACACGGCGAGTCCCTCGCCGCGCCACGCGTGCACGGCTTGAATGACGCGCACCATCCCCGGCGACCAGTAAAAAATCGGTGGGCGCGAGGTCATTGCAATCAAGTGCAATTCGATGGCATCTTGCTCGATGGCGTTGCCAAGCATTTCCAAGTCGCGCGTGGCAAGCGCGTGCCGCACGCGCGCGAGTCGTTCGGGCAGGGCTTGGAGGCGCGCGGCAAGAAAATGACTGGATGATGCGGCGGCATGTCCCTCGGTTGACCCAACGTGTTTCTCGGTAGTGCTGACCACTGCAATCACATCGCGCAAATCCCAAAACGATGGCGGCGCGATCTGCACCGCGTACGAATCCGCGCTCGATGTGCCTGCCAACCACTCGACGAATCCGGCTGGAATCGAACGGCATGCGGAACCCGAACCTTGGCGTGCCAGAATCGAAAGTTCGCGCTCGCTCAATGCCAAGCCCGCCGCGCGCGTCGCGGCAAGTGAGAGCGCGGCAAACGCGCTCGCACTGGAGGCGATTCCCGCACCCATCGGAAAATTGTTACGCGAATGCACACGCGCGCGCGTCTCGATGTGCGCAAGCGCGCGCACGCGTTCCAAATGTGCGACCACGCGTACGCGTTGGGCGGCGTTCGCCGCACGATCACCAATCACGATTTCGTCATCATTCAGCATTGCATCGAACGCGACTGTGGTACGCGTCGTGGCGTGATCCAGATTCATCGAAATCGAATTGTTGAGTGGCAAACGCAGTGCCGCATCGCGGTTGCCCCAATACTTGATAAACGCAATGTTGCTACATGCAATCGCTGTGGCTTTTCCAAGAGACATAGCAATCCCGATTATACGCCGAATACCAAAATCTACCAATTCGAGATGTGAAATCAAGTTATGAGGTATCGGGTGAATAGATGCACCTTCGTCCTTCGTCGTTCGTCCTTCGTCGTTGGTCTTTGGCAGGGCTGGTGCAAAGTCTATTGACAGGCGAATAAATCTTGTGGTGAGCGAAGCGAATCCATCACGGCAACAACCACCCAAAGCCCGCCCTTCAAGTTCAGAGCATGCTCTTCGCGGGCTAAACAAGCCGCCGAACGGGCGGCTTTGGGTTTGTGTCGCGGCGACTTTCGCCAATACCGAGTTTGCCCCAGCCCTGATCGTGGGTCAATTCGCGTGATTGACTTTTTCCGCGTTCTCGGTATAATGCCCACTTGTCAGACGACTATCGTCTAACCAATTTTTCCTCACGGAGTCAACGGTGGTTCGTCGTTCACCACCTCTGGCGCGCCAAGTGGCGCAAGAAATTTTGCGCGGTGTCGAATCGGGCAAACTGGTGCGCGCGAATGGCGCGTTACCTTCCGAAGCCGAATTGAGCCAAAAGTTCACCGTAAGTCGCGCGACGATTCGCGACGCGCTCGCGCAACTCGAGCAACGCGGTATCATCGTGCGTCGTCACGGCGCAGGCACGTTTGTCACGCCCCTGCCGCGCCTTGATGCAGGTTTGGAAGAACTCGTCAGTTTGGAAACACTTGCGCGGCGCATCGGTTTGGAAACGCGGATGAGTCACCCCCGCATCGAAGAGCGCGCGGCAACTTCCATCGAAGCCGAACGCTTGAACGTCCCACGCGACACGCGCGTCCTTTCGATTGCACGTGTGATTCTGACGGATGCGCGCCCCATTGCCTACCTCATTGATGTTGTACCAACCATAGTGCTCACACGTCAAGATCTCGACAAGAATTTTCGCGGCTCGGTGTTGGATTTGTTCTTGTCGCGCCGTGATCCCGCGCTCAGCCACTCGCGCACTGAGATTCACATAGCCCTTGCCGATGCAATGTTGGCGCGGGAACTGCGCATCAAGCGCGGCGCGCCACTTCATCAACTTGTCGCACAACTCTTTGCGCGTGATGGACGCGTTGTAGATTATTCGATTAGTTATTTTGTGCCTGGTTATTTTTCGTTCCACGTGATTCGTCAGGTGAGAGATTAGAGATTAGTGATTGGAGATTGCAAAATCTCTAATCTCTAATCTCTAATCTCCAATCTCCAATCTCAACATTCAAAAAGGAGGATTTCACTATGCGTAGTTTTATGGGACGCGACATTTTGTCGCTCAAGGAATTTGAACGCAACGAGTTCGATCATGTCTTTGAGGTTGCTAAACAGATGGAGCCGATCGCGCGTGGTCGGCGCAATGTGGATATGCTCAAAGAGAAGACGCTCGTTGCCGCGTTCTATCAACCCAGCACGCGCACGCGCCTTGCGCACGAAGCCGCGATGCACCGCTTGGGCGGACACGTCACCGGCTTTGCCGATTTCAAAATGACGCGCGCCGGCGACTGGTATCAGGAAAGCATCAAGGACACGGTCAAGATGCTGGAGTTTTACGGCGCTGTGATCG
>JAOACU010000084.1 GCA_026417715.1 Anaerolineae bacterium
AGATGTGTATAAGAGACAGACCCAACACATCGTACGAATTATCGGGTTGGGTCAAAAGTCTCGCCATCTATGGTTCGGGTTACGGTGTGGTAAGTGTCTTTGAAGATGATGGCAACTGGGGCAATGGTCGAACGACGGACATTAGAGCAATTGATGAAACCAGTGGTTGGCAATTGTTTCGCAAGACCATCACCACTCTTCCGACCACACGCCGCTTGTTTGTTAGAATGGGACTGCACAAGACCTATGGCACATTCTGGGTGGATGGAATTCAACTGATTGAGATTGATCCAAGCCTCCCGCAACCGCAAACCAAGTTGCCACCTTGCAAATAACAAAAACAGCGAGGGTTATTATCCTCGCCGTTTACATCTATCTGCTCAAACCGATGCGGTTATTACCAATGGACATGATCAAATATCGTCAACGCGTCTTCGTTCTCATTTGTGCAATCTATCTTGTGCTCGCATGCGCCTATGCAATTCTCGTGCCACCGTGGGAATCGCCTGATGAACCAGCACATTACCTTTACGTCAAACAATTAGCAGAACGCGCGCGTCCACCGCTTCAACCCACTGTCCAACAAAAAGATTATTTTTGTCGCGACTATGCATTTATCTCTTCTAACTATGAATGGTATCAACCCGCAGTCGGTTATTTGCCTGCCGCAATCATCTACAAAACACTTGCTCTCCTCGCACCGCACAGTTTGCCTCATACCATTCCTCCACTCAATCCGCAATTTTGTATTGATCCCTTCACTCATCACAATCTTTTCATCCATCTCAACCTTAAGATGTTTGAAATTTGGAAAACCGAGTGGGGACTGTTGATAATACGACTGTTCCTATCGCTTCTTGGCTTGATAGTCATCTACGCCGCATATCGCATAGGGAACGTATGCGATCGCCAGAACTGGCTAGGCATCGGTGCGGCAGGTTGGGTAGCATTTCTCCCTCAATTCACATTCATCAACGCAAGTGTACGAAGTGATACTTTGACCAACACAGTTGCTGCGCTGGTCTTGTTATTCGCTGTGTTGATGCAACTGCCGCGCGCTAACACAAGTAGACTTGCACTTGCTATCGGATTTCTGCTTGGGGTCGGCTTGCTGTGTAAATATACTTTTGTTTATATTCTCCCCGTCGGTTTAATTGCTATCATTCTTACGAGCCCGCGCGCGCCGCGTCTTTGGATAAAACCCTTCGTCTTGATGGGATTACCTACACTCATTCTCGTTGCAATATACTATCTGGCTTTTACTGAAGCACGCGCTGCGCTCATCTATACATTTAACTCAGCATTGCGATTGGATCCTAACACATTAAACTGGAAGTACCTAACAAAAGTTCTTCAACCACTTTTCATCGAGATTTTCTTTGCACGCTTTGGCTGGGCTAACGTTACCGTGCCAGGAATATTCTCTCACATTGCCTTTGCACTCTGGGGCATCGGTGTTGTCAGCACACTGGGGCATCTCTGGTGGTTACGTCACACTGTTGACTCACACACGCAAAAAATCATCCTTTTGTTGAGTGTGAGCATACTTTTTGCCATCATTGGTGTAATTCGGTTCAACCTCTCGACGTTTCAACCTCAAGGACGGCTTTTGTTTCCAGCCCTTGTGGCTTGGGCAGTGGTAAGTATCTGGGGCTGGTATCAACTTCTTTCTCCACGTGCTCAAAAGATCGCAACAATCACTGTAATCGTTTCTATGCTTGTTTTCAATCTGTATGCTCTCTTTTTTGCACTAGTTCCCGCTCATTACAAATAGCGCGTCACTGGGCTGGCAAACAGATCGTCATGTCGTACGTCTTGGGCGGAACCAATGGCTGCCGACGCGTCGGTCTGCCTTGCAATCCTTCAATAGACAATCCCGCTTGCGACGGCGCGTAGAACTCTAATCGCACACGTCGTTCGGTGGGACAATCAACAGTGGCGGGCTGGTAAGTTGGCAAAGCCATCGTAACTGTTTTACGCGAAGACACGTCGAGTACCGAGTCTGATGCGTACGGTTTGTTCGAACCACTGGGTAAGTTTTGGACATATTGCTTCCAATATCTCCCCAAGTTTGAAATCCCCTGCGAAGGATATGTGCATGTTTTTGCACCTGAGGGTCCCAAGCCCGAATAAAAAAGCGCACCGTTGAAATACTCCTCAAAGATACCATCTACGCACTGACCGTCATCGTAATCTAAACTCCACCAATTCCAACGTTGTATCAGACGATTGCCATCCGCAGGATAACCAATATTCACATCTGTTGCATTCAAAAACGTATTGAACGAAGGATACAAGAAACTATCGCGCACTTGCTCAGGTGTGAATGGACAACCCGTCGTATTCGGATAGTTGGGACATCCCATCCATACAGGCATATTCACGCCATATTCACTTGTAATGAGCGGCTTGTGGCGCTGTCCGTTTTGACTCATCCAACTTCGCAACGCTACAACGAATTGCCACGCCTTGGTGAAATCTTTGTTGTCCAAAGGAGTATATAGCGCGCCCGTGTTTTCGGTGAACCCCGCAGGAATACCTGCGCCCCAACAATCGTTGGGAAAAGCACTACAACTCTTCTCTTGCAACACGTAGAGATGAACATTCCACACATCCACAGGCATCGTCGTACCATATAAACGTCTATACTCTGCCCACACGCGGTCAAGGTATCGTCGTCGTAAATCCGTGAATCCTACCATACCGCCGATTGCCACCTGGGCGGTAGGATCAGCATTCTTGATTGTATAGTATAAATCGCGATATACTCGAGCATAAACCTCTGGTAGCATTTCATCTTGACGCGCACAATATCCATCAATACTCCAATCAATGCGCTCTATCTCATTTCCAATCGCCCAGGTCATTCCCGGACGACTCGTTGCCATCGCTTGAATTTGACTTGCACTCAGCGATACAGTGTAAGTATATGGCTCCACATACGGACAGCCCACGCAACACTGTGTCCACGTGTTTGCATCTTTAAGTTTCCACTGCTTGACGCGTATGGTCGGTGAATACTCGATTTCGTATGGCTGGGGTGCATTTGGGGTTGCAACAAAATTCCTATACCATCCAAAGCGCATCGCAACAATGTCATTATGGTCATAATCAGTGAACGGGCGACGTATTTGAGCAATACCAAAACGCCACAGTGGCTTGGGGGGCACATAGTTTTTCATCACAATTGGCAAATACAAATAGGTTTGTTCACGCGGCGCGGTGATGCTTGTATTCGTATTTGGCGTTACCGCGCGCTCAGCACGCGCGGTTTGTGCAACCCACACAAAGAGCGCTAGACCTACAACACCAATCACGCTCAAGATTATTGCACGCTTGTCCATTGCAAAACCTCCTTTCGTCCATCGCACCGAATATATTCCGAACCTCTAATCGCACAACTACTCACGCGCCACACACCGCACCCGCACATCATCGCAACAATTTTCAATCCAACACGTGGACACTTGCTCCAACTGCGCGGGCGTCAACCCCACTTGCCTCTGATACCACTCGAACGCGAGTAAATCGCGATCTACGATTCGCACATCGGCGCGTTGTCCCAGCACGTAGCGAAAGTACCACAATGTGAACGTCGCACGATCGTCTTGTGTAACCACAACGGCGGCGGGCGGTAACTGATTCAGCACTTGCTCACCGAATCGTATTGCCGCGCGATCATTCGTCAGCGACACGGCGTGCCAATTCAGCATCAACACTAACGCCACTTGCACTAACACGCCCATCCACACAAACACTCCCGCGCGCGCTCCCCACCACGCGCGCAATGTCTCCAACAACCGCGTGACGCCTGCGCCGATTCCTATGCAAAAAATTATCGCGGCGGGAATCGTCAAACTGATCGAATCCGCACTGTTATAGCCAATCGCAAAGACGAGGTACGCCAACATTGTCGCGCCATACACAAGTGTCTTGCTGCGATGCGCACGCGTGATATGCCACCAACCGACAAGCGCGCACGCACCGAAAATCGGTCCCAAGCCCACAAATAAGGTGTGAGCGAAGAACGCCGCGCGCTCTAGCCACGCATCGAGCGGCACGGCAAACACATAGTCGCGATACAACGCGCCGCTCACTAGCCACCACCATCCTGTCAAAGTAGTGGGATCGCCCCACGTGATCGCGCCGCGTCCTGCGCGCCAAACAGGATAGAGCCACTGCACACTTGCCAGCGTAGCACCTGCCACAAACGCAAACCAAGGCGCGCGCGCGCGCCACACGTGCCACAGTACGAGCGGCAACAAAAACAGCGCAGTCAAGTGAAAGCCCAACGCGATGCTCCACACTAACCCAAGCACAAACGCGCCGCGCGGTGACACCACGCGCGACGCTAGCCACAGCACAAGCGCAACGCATAGCGCGAACGGCGCGTACACCTCCGCAATGATCGCTTGTTGCCACACCAGCGGAATGAACGCAAATCCCCACGCGGTTGCAAGCGCAGCAACGTTACAACGAAAGACGAAAGACGAAGGACGGAGGACGGAGGACGAAGGAAGACTTTCGTCTTTCGTCTTTCGTCCTTCGTCACTCATTAACGCTAGCACACCCGCCGCGCCCGCCGCGCTCAACGCCGACAAAAGATTTACGCAATACGCAGTATTTCCGCACGGTAACCGCGTAAATAAATGTGCCAACATTGTGTAGGCAGGGTATCCTGGAGGATGCGGTACG
>JAOACU010000085.1 GCA_026417715.1 Anaerolineae bacterium
TCCATATTCCTTGCAACAAATCGAGCGTCTCAAAGCCGGTGACGACGATCGGCACGCGATATTTTGCCGCGATCGGTTCGTACTCCCAATACCCCATCACCGTGCAGACGTGTCCCGCCGCGAGAAAACCCTGCACGCGATTCGTCGGCGAACTCAGGATCGCTTCGATGGCGGGTGGCACAAGGACGTGCGAGCAGAGAATCGAAAAATTTTGCAAACCAAGTTGTTTCGCCTGCCACACTGCCATCGCGTTGCCGGGTGCGGTTGTTTCAAAACCGACAGCGAAAAAGACAACTTGTTTATCGGGATGTTTTTGTGCGAGTTTCACCGCGTCGAGTGGCGAATACACCATTCGCACATCGCCACCGCGCGCTTTGACGCTAAGCAAATCGTCGCGCGAACCCGGCACGCGCAGCATATCGCCAAATGACGTGAAAATCACATCAGGGCGACGCGCAATCGCAATCGCTTTGTCAATCAGTTCGAGTGGCGTAACACACACGGGGCAACCAGGTCCGTGAACGAGCGTGATTTGTTCGGGCAACATTCGGTCAATGCCAAATTTGATAATCGTGTGCGTTTGCCCGCCGCAAATCTCCATAATCGTCCATTCGCGCGTCACGGTGCGCCGAATCGCCGCAAGTAATTTTTGCGCATCCGCTTCGTTGCGGTATTCGTCAATATACTTCATTGGAATCGTCTAAGAATCGTAATACGTGATACGTGATGCGTGATGCGTGATGCGTGATGAGTGATACGTGAATCACGCCTCACGTCTCACATCACACTGTCACTTCTTTCACGCGCACCTTGCCAAAATCGTACGTGCCCAAGCCCATCTCCGCGCTAATGCGAATGTGACGAATGTCTTGGGGTTTCTTATCGAACAAGATTTGCGCGGCATAGCCATCGGCAGCCACAGGATCGTGACTGGCGATGATGGTGTTCGCAAGTTTGACATCGTTGAGATTACCACCAGTGGGACCGTGATTCATCAGCACGCGTACGCCGTCAATCACGTTGAGTGTCGGCTTGAGCGCGGTGTTCAAATCGGCGATGCGTTGATCGAGCGCAAGGTGCAATTCACCTCGATTCTGAATGACGCCCATCAGTCCTTTGAGCGCGAGTGTCAGTTGCGCCGAGCCGTGATGTTTGGCAATCGGAACATTGATGACCACATCAGCCGTCAAAATGTCCTGATACACGCGCGTTGATTTGAGACTGCGACCGTTGGGCAAATCGAACGGCACGAACTTGCTGGACGCCATCACCTCCATTTGCCCACCCACTTTTTCGACGGCGTCGCGAATTCCGCTCTTGGCGTACGCTGCCGCCGCTGTGCCCGAAAACGGATAGTCCATCACGCGCACGCGCTTGGCGCCGGCTTCCAAACACATCTTGACGAGTTCTGCCACTACATCGGGATTCGTCGTGGACGCGTACTCGGGTCCGTTTTGCGCGTTGCAGATGTTCGGCTTGATGATGACTTCGTTGCCGGGCTTGACGAATTTTTTGATGCCACCGAGCGCGTCAATCGCTGCGCGTGTGATAGCGCCGGGATTCGCACCGCGCGCGACGGCGAGGTACGGTTCACCCGCGCTGGGTGCAATGGGCGTCGCAGTCATTGTCGGCGCGGCAGTCGCGACAACGCGTGTGGCGGTCGGTGTGACTTGCGTTGCGGTGGGCGCGAGTGTCGGCGGTAACGCAGTGGCAGTTGGTGGCACAGGTGTTGCCGTCGGCGCAGGTTGACTGCAAGACACGAGCGCGTGACCGCCCGCTAGTGCAATCGTGTACAGTATCGAACGGCGTAAGAATTCGCGACGAGTAAGCATTGTTGCCCCTCCTTTACGGTTTTAAGATTCCATTCTGGCGGAGCCAGAATAGTATTTCATTCTGCAAGTTTGGTCCGCCAGAATAGTAAACGGAAAGCCCTTTTGCTAATGTGGCGTCTGGTGCAAGTTTTGCGATCGCAGTGAGACTTTGTCCAAAGCGTCCACCACCATGACTGCAAAACGGAACAATGGTTTTACCTGTAAATTTGTATCCCTCAAGAAATGAAGCAATAGGCATTGGGATAGATGCCCACCAGTTGGGATAACCGAGAAGAATCGTATCGTACTGCTCCATCTGTTCCACACGATTGGCAAGTCGAGGACGCGCTTGTCTGTTTTGATCGCGTTGGGCTTGATCGAGCACCGTATTGTAATCGGTAGAATACGGATTCACAAGTTGTATTTCAAAAATATCGGCGCCTGTTATTTGCTGAACTCGGTGAGCAATACTACGCGTATTCCCACTCCAAGTAAAATACGCAATCAAGATATTTCCCTTGCCTGTTCCCGTGTTGGCTATGTTGACTGTCTCTGTGACACTTGCGAATGTTGTTGGTGTTCCCAACACAAGACGGAAGCCAAGGTTGTAACTGCTGTGAGTGGGTGGTGCGGCAGCGCGATAAGCGCTGCGCAAGTGTTTGGCAAAGTCATTCCAACCACCGCCGCGATACACGCGCAAAGTGCCCGACGTAGGTCCTGTGGGATCATTCTGTGCTTGGGTGCTATAGGGTCCGTAATAATCCCAACACCATTCGCTCACGTTACCATGCATACCGTACAAGCCCCAGCGATTAGGAGCAAAACTTCCTACGGCAACGGTAGTCTGACGATATTGCCCTGGCTTGGTTGCCAAATTACCTTGAGAAAAATAGTTCTCTTCGATTTCGTACGGATAGTGTCCGTAATAATTCGCTTCCTCCGCGCTGATCGAGGTTTGTGTATTGAAAGGTGTCGTTGTGCCTGCCCGACAGGCGTATTCCCATTCCGCTTCCGTTGGTAAGCGATATCCATTTGCACCGCGATTCCAACTGACACTTTGTCCGTTTATGGTATAGACGGGCGTTAGACCTTCCTTTTTGCTGCGTGCATTGCAATAAGTAATCGCATCAAACCAGGTCACATTCTCCACAGGAAGATTTTTACCAGAAAAAGTGCTGGGATTGTATCCCATAATCTCTTGGTATTCCTCCTGCGTCACTTCATACTTGCTCATATAGAAATCGCTGACAGTGCCGAGATGTAGTATCTCGTCTTGTCCACGCCAAGGTTCGAAGGTTGGGCTGCCCATAAGAAAAGTGCCACCCTTGATGAAGACAAAATTCTCTGGCACCTTGATCGTTGCTGACGATACTGATCCGAGTCGCGGCGTTGGTGACGGCGCAGGAGTTTTGGAAGCGTCTTGCGCTGACCAGTTTACACTGCCTGAAGATGTGGTCGGGTCTGTAAAATGACAAGCGACGAGAGTGCTGGCGGCGGCATAGGTTAACCAACGTAGCATCTCACGGCGGGGTAAATTTTTATTCATCAGATTTCCTCCCTAGTGCTTGTCCCGACTGTTCTTCGGCGAAAACGGTTGGACGCAACAAATCCAAGCCGTACTTGGGTAACCTTTTGCGATACCCAAGCAAAAAAGATTACCATCGCAACGTAATCAAAATAGAAGAGAATTTTCGATTCCTCGTAATCGAAATAGACAAAAAGTTGTTGTAAAAACATATAACTGAACAGGTCACGCCTGATAAAGGCATAAAGACCATACGCGGCTATCACTATTCCAATGATACTCAAAAGAGCATTTTGAATAGGTAACAGTTGGATCGGCCGGATGCTCTTTCGGAGCATATTCACGAAAATCTCCCAGTGCACTCCTAGATGAAGCGACATCAATACCAAACCCCAATAGGAGGCAAGCATATGTACGATTCGAGCGAAAGATTTACCACTGCTTATGGTGAAAAAGACGTTTATATGTTGTGACAGTATAAAAGCACTGATCAGCAACCCAATCATTGTCACGAACACGGCTATATCAATGCCAAATCGGAACATACGATAGGGTGTGTGCCTACCCTTGAATATCGTTTGGTACCAGTGCAGATTCAAAATATGATGTGCAACGAACAGGACGAACATTCCTGCGCCAATCCATTCGTGTACAACATCGGACAAAAAATGGCGCCCCATTTGTGCAATCAGCAAGATTAGCATCAACGAATCAACGGCGATTTTGCTGATGATGCTGAGTCTCATCGTGATTTCTCTGTGTGTTCCGATGATCACTTGTCCAGTTCAATGCGTGCAGAAAATTCACCCGTCTGGTTCTTGATGGCATCTATGCTGCCATCAAACCTGCCGATTCTCACGATACCGGTAAAGTAGCCAAAATCGGTATAAGGGAAGACAAGAACGGTATCTGGAGCATAGTACACGATATCACCTGGAAGCGGATCGTCGCCTGGTGGTACACCAGTCATAGACAGTTTTCTGGGCAAGGGCGCAAGTTTCTCTTGGTTGTTATAGTCGCGGAAGGTCAGCGTCATCGGGCGTAGAGTGATCAAGTCGCGCGCAGTGGCGTTATCCCATAACTGTCCAGTTAGGATCGTATTCCCGATGATCACCCGTATTCGTGTTCCACTTGCTGGTGATGGCGTGGGCATTGGAGTTCCTCCGCTGGTTGGATGTGGAGTTGGTACCACGGTAGGCGTTAATGCAATCGTCGGTGGTACAGCAGTTGGTGTAATCGTCGGCAATAAACTTGTTGGCGCGGCAACAGTCGCAGTAGTTGACGGTGAGGTAGATGTTGACGCAGGCGCGCACGCAACGAAAACAGTCACAAAAATCATCACGATTATTTTGTAAGGTAGAATCACTCAAGACCTCCCAGGCTCCATTATCTGTTTGCTCATTATAAGGCAATTTGTCGAGGTATGGTATAATGATTTTCGAGAATGATTGCACGATTTTGCAAACCTGTACGATGTAGAAACAAGCGAGGGATAAAATGAAGTGTCAACCGACAGAGCGCAAAGTGCAGAGGGAACAAGCCAATCGCGAGGAATTAGTTGAACGAATTGCACAATGTCTTGACAAAGATGGTGCGATCGAACCACTGAAGGGTCTGCGTTTCTTCCGCTTTTCTGCACGCACCAATTTAATTCCCAGCGTGATGAGACCTGCACTTTGTATCGTCGCTCAGGGTAGCAAAGAATTCTTTCTGGGTAATGAACGTTACCTGTACGATCCCGAGCATTACCTCATCGTCACAGTGGATCTACCTCTGGTGGGACACGTTACCGAAGCATCCCACGAGCGACCCTACCTCAGTCTCAGTTTAGAGTTGGATCCAGTCCTAGTCGGTTCAGTCATGATTGAAGCAGGATACAAGTTATCTTCAGACCCAGCCCAAGTGAAAGCGATCAATGTGAGTCGTTTAGATTCGGAACTATTGGATGCCGTCGTGCGACTTGTTCGGCTGATTGACCATCCTGCTGAAGCGCGAGTGCTTGCACCGTTAGTGACACGGGAAATTATCTATCGTCTTCTCATCGGAGAACAAGGTGAACGCCTGTGCCACATTGCTGTTCTTAGTGGTTATACACCACTGATTGTGCAAGCCATCGAACGACTTCGTGGCGACCTAGATCAACCGCTTAGAATTGATGCTCTTGCGCGTGAAATCGGTATGAGTGTCTCGGGATTCTATCGGCAGTTTAAAGTCGTTACGTCAATCAGCCCTTTGCAATTTCGGAAGCAGATGCGTTTGCAGCAAGCCCGTCGGCTGATGCTCGGTGAAGGTCTGGATGCCGCAAGCGCTGGTTACCGCGTGGGATACCATAATCCTTCGCACTTTAACCGCGATTACAAAAATCTCTTTGGCGTACCGCCAATTCGTGATATAGAGCGATGGCGAGACACGAATGGTCAAAACGCGAATGATAGCCGTTGAGAAAGCGATTTGCTCGATTTGCTATAAGGACAAGTTTCAAACTTGTCCTACCCCCTGTGTAACAGCAGTGATCTAGACCTGTCAGACTGGTCGAATCTGACAGGCCTTTTTTCTAACAGAATGGTTGATAAGGCAGGGCTGTTGCAAAGTCTATTGACAACTCCTTGTTGTCATTTCGAGGCGCGGTTTTTGCGCCGAGGAATCTCGTTTTGGGGCGTAAACGAGATTCCTCGCTGCGCTCGGAATGACATCGCCGCGACTTTGCAACAGCCCTGGTTGATAAGGTGGCACGCGTCACGCATCACGTTTCACGCCGTCACTTCTTTGATCCGCATCTTGTCCAAATCCCATCGCCCGATGCCCATCTCGGCACCGTACTTGATGTAGGTGATTTCTTCGGGTTTGCGGAGGAACAAGAGTTTGGCGGCGTACGCATCGAGCGCGACGGGATCGTGTGATGCCATCACCAAATTGGTACGCACAACAAAATCGAGCGAGCCGCCTGTCGGACCTTTCACTGCTAGAGTGCGCACTGCGTCAATCACGTGGAGTGTCGGTCGGATGAGCGTGTTCAAATCGGCGATGCGTTGATCGAGCGCGGTGTGGAGCGCGGGCATATCCGTCACTACGCCGATCAAGTTCTTCATTGCGAGGGTGAGTTTAGCAATGTCGTGCGTTTTTGCAATCGGAACATTGATGACCACATCGGCTTTAAGAATGTCTTGGTACACTTTCCACTTTTTCAGATCGCGCGCGGTCTTGGGAAACTCGGTCTCGACGTATTTCATCGCCGACATAATTTCCATCTGCCCACCAACTTTTTCGACGGCTTCGCGAATACCGGATTTTCGATACGCCTCGGCTGGTGTGCCGTGAAACGGTTGATCCATCACGCGTACGCGTCGCGCCCCGGCTTCCAGACACATCTTGACAAGTTCAGCGATGACATCGGGATTCGTGGTCGTCGCGTATTCGGGACCGTACGCCGAGTTGCAAATGTTCGGCTTGATGATGACATCGTTACCGGGCTTGACGAATCGGCGAATGCCACCGAGCGCGTCAATTGCCGCGCGCGTGATGGCGCTGGGATTCGCGCCGCGTGCAACCGCGATGTACGGATCGAACGCGGTGGGTGGCACAGGTGTCGCAGTCATTGTGGGCGTGGCAGTCGGAAGAGGCGTCGGTGTGAACGTTGCCGTCGCAGTGGGCGTGAGCGTTGCAGTAGGTGGCACGCGCGTCGCGGTATTCGTCGCAGTTGGCGCAAGCGTGGGTGTAGGAGTCGGTGTGGGTTGGCTACACGCGGCGAGCGTGTGTCCACCGGCTAGCGTCAGCATATACACAACCGAACGACGGAGAAATTCGCGGCGGGGTAGCATTGTACCTCCCTAGAGATTAGAGATTAGAGATTGGAGATTAGAGACTAGAGAATCTCCAATCTCTAATCTCCAATCTCTATCATAAACCAGATGGATGACGAACCGCGTCCAAAGTCAGTCCGAATTTGGTCACACGCGCACCATCCACCACCACGCCATCACGATACCGAGCGCGGCGCCGGCGGCGACTTGAATCGGCGTGTGTCCAAGTAGTTCGCGCAAACGGACTTCGCTGATCGGATGACCTTGAAAGAGTTCGTCAATGATTTGATTGAGAATGCGCGCTTGCATACTCGCCGCGCGACGAATGCCGGCGGCATCGTACATCACCACCATTGCAAGGACGAACGCAAGCGCAAAAGTTGTCGAAGCCAAGCCGTCTTGAATCGCGATGGCAGTGGCGAGTCCACACACCATCGCCGAATGCGACGAGGGCATTCCTCCCGCGCTGACGAGCAGACGCAGATTGAATTTGCGATACCACACCAGTTCGATGATGACTTTGAGTATCTGTGCCGTTGCCCAAGGGACGAACGTGGCTTGCAACGCGCGATTATTCAAGAATGATTCCAACGTGCTACTCCTTAAAATCTTCAGCAATCAATTCCTCGCCGCGCGGCACCAGTTCTTTGATGCGTAGTTCTGCCGCGTAAAGGATTTAGCCGCAATTTTTGGCAAGTTCCATTCCGCGCTGAAACAGCGCGAGCGATTCATCGAGCGAAAGATCGCCGGCTTCGAGTTTAGCCACAGTGGCTTGCAATTCGCGATAGAGGTCTTCAAACGATTCGGGTTGGTCTTTGGGTTTTGGCATAGGTGTTTCCTTGTCTTCGCTTCAACGAATGTTGAACGAATAAACGAATTTCTTCTGCCCGTTTACCGTTCGTTTATTCGCTCGCAATTCGTTGAGGAAAAAACGCGTACTCAATGTATCAACCTGCCCCATTTCTTTCTTCTGAACTCGGCAATCTTTTTCGGGGGAAAGATGCGTTTCCATTCTAAACGCGGTCTGCCAAAGTTGACAAGCAGACCGACATTGCACGTTTCGTCTTCATCGGCGGCAAAATAGTCAATCATCTGTGCTTCATCATCACCTGTGAGTTGGTGTGACTGCGCCTTGAGTTCCACCCACACGTGTCCTTCGGCGCGAAAATCGGGATTGTATTTGTTAGTGTCCATATGCTTGCTCCACATTGAGTTGAACTTCGCCTCAACGAATTTCCAACGAATAAACGAATTTCTGTGGGCAACCCATTCGTTTATTCGTTCAACATTCGTTGAATCGAACCCCGCGTCAACAAATCTGCAACGAGTAAACGAATCTCGGCGGGCAACCAATTCGTTTATTCGTTGTCCATTCGTTGAGTCGGTGACACCAAACCACGCGCCAACCACACCACCCCAATCACAATCAACAACAGTGGGAAGAAAGGCAGTTCGATTTCCAGACGCAACAGCGCGCGCGCCAGATCGAATCCGCCTAGCGTGAGCGCAAGCGCGCCCAGAAAAATCGTGAAACTGCTTGTGGGAATCTTGCTGACATAGCGCGCCACATTCAAGCCGATTAAAATAATCCCGATGCCCATCGCGCCAACACCTTCGGGCAAAGTGCGCCACAAACCGGTGATGCCCCACCAAATGAAGAATGCACCCCAAGCGATCGTTTCGTACTTGCGATTCAACGCGCGTGCATCCATTGCCCCTCCTAAGATGTCTCATTGCTTATCGAACACGGAATACGGTTCTTTCAACATCTCGCGCAAGACGCGCGCCTGTTCTGCAAACGCGGGTTGTTCGCGGCATCGTTCAGTACCCGCGATGGGATTTTCGATCACACGTACCGGTGAACGATGCGGCGGCGCGCCCAACACCAAAATCTTTGCTCCCAGAAACACGGCTTGCTCGATGTTGTGTGTGACAAACACCGTTGTCATCTGCGTTTCGTTGTGCAGATCAAGCGCGAGTTGTTCAAGGTCTTCGCGCGTTGGTGCATCGAGCGCGGAGAATGGTTCATCGAGCAACAACACATCGGGTTCGAGGACGAGTGTGCGCGCGATCGCGACGCGCTGACGTTGCCCACCCGAAAGTTGCGCGGGGTACTTGTCGCGCAGATGCGCGATGCCCAAGCGTTCCAGCCACAATTCGACCGCTGACCGCTGACCGCTGACCGCTACGTCCTTCGACTTTGCTACGCTCCACTCAGGATGCGGTCTGCGGTTTGCCGTCGTCGGTCGTCGGTCGTCTTGTCCGTAAAACTCGCGAATGCGTAATCCCAGTTCCACATTCTCGCGCACCGTTGCCCAAGGGAGCAAGCCGTAATCCTGCAACACCAATCCTGTCTTGCCGCGATTTTCTTTGCGCGGCACGCGTTCGCCATTCACCGTGATTGTCCCTGCGCTGGGTGCGCGCAAACCGACGATGAGGTGCAACAGCGTGGACTTGCCACAACCCGATGCGCCAATCACCGACCAAAATTCTCCACGTTCGACGCGCCACGTGAACGCATCGAACAGCGGTGCGGGTTGGTTGGGGTAGGTGAAGGTGACATTGCAAAGGTCAATCAAGGTGCAGTGTTCGGTATTCAGTGTTCAGTNTTCAGTTGACTGAATACTGAACACTGAAAACTATTTCACGAATCCAGTGTCAACCGACGATTCATACGACACCGGCGCGGTAATCAACTTGCGATCCAACGCCCATTTCACCACATCGTCCCATTGCGCTTGCGTTGGAACACTTGGTGTGGGAAACGGTGGAAATTGGTACTTGTCCTTCAACTGATCGGGCACACGTCCGCGTTCGATGAGGACATTGCGGAATTTATCGGGCGTTGCGCGAATATCGGCAAGCGCTTGATCGTACGCAGTGAGAAATTTTTTCACATCACTTGCGCGCTTGGTCAACACATCGCTACGAAATGTGATGACGCTGAGCGAATATTCGGGATACTTGGTATCGTCAATCAACACGCGCGCGCCACCGAGAATCGCGAGCGATGCAAATGGATCGGGGAGTGTCGCGGCAGCGACCTGATTTTGTTGTACCAATTGCAAACGCGTCGGCACGGCAGGCACGTTCGTCGTTTTGATGTCGGTGAGTGCGAGTCCTTCGCGTTCCAACATTCGTTGCGTGATGTACTCGATGACCGTGTTTTGCGACACGGCGATTTCTTTGCCCTTCAAATCTTGCACCGATTTGATGGCACTGTCTTTGGGTGTGAGTAGCCAAAACTGCGGTGCGTTCGGTAGCGCAGCGCGCGAGACGCGCACGATTTTCAGTTTGGGCGATTTCGCGTTGAACAGCACAGTCG
>JAOACU010000086.1 GCA_026417715.1 Anaerolineae bacterium
CACGGGACCTGAACTCGTGCAATTGATGCAAAAGCAAGCCGAAAGATTTGGCGCGCGCATTGAAATAGATGCCGTCGTCGAAGTGAATTTGCGTATCCATCCTTTTCAACTGAAAACGCAAAACGGTATGCAGTACGAGACCAAAGCGTTGATTATCGCAACGGGTGCCTCACCGCGCCGTTTGAATGTGCCGGGCGAACGTGAGTTGACGGGGCGTGGTGTGTCGTACTGCGCCACGTGCGATGGCTTTTTCTTCCGCGAAAAGGAAATTGCCGTCGTTGGTGGCGGCGATAGTGCGTTGCAAGAAGGTCTGTTCCTCACCAAGTTTGCTAGCAAGGTGCACATCATCCACCGCCGCGATCAACTGCGCGCGCAAAAAATCTTGCAGGATCGCGCGCGCGCCAATCCCAAAATCAATTTCGTGTGGAATACCGTCGTGAAGGAAATTCGCGGGAGCGGTAAGGTTGAATCGCTCTTGTTGGAGAACACGCAAACGCGCGCCCAAACTGAATTTCCCGTGCAAGGTATTTTCGTTTACATCGGGCACATTCCCAACACCAGTTTGTTCAAGGGACAGTTGGAGATGGATGAGGAAGGTTACATCAAGGTCAACGAACGTTTACACACCAATATTCCTGGCGTGTTCGCGGCTGGTGAGGCGCACGATCGCGTGTTCCGTCAAGCCGTTGTTAGCGCGGGCTTTGGCACGATGGCAGAGTTGGAAGCGGAGAAATGGTTAGCGGAGTGGGAGCATCGGCAGAAGGCAGTTGGCGGGAAGCAGTAGGCGGATAGCAGTAGGCAGTAGGCAGGAGGCGGGAGGCAATACGAAATACGCAGTATTCAGTATTCAGTGTTCAGATACGAAATACGCAGTATGCAGTAATTCAGCCTCGCGCGACAACGTAACCCGCGAGGTTTTTTATTCTTCCACTTCGATCAACCCTTTGCGAATCGCATACTTGACGAGTTCGGTGCGGCTGTGGAGGTTGAGTTTGCTCATAATGTTCGCGCGATGCCGTTCGACGGTCTTGACACTGATGGTCAAACGTTCGGCGATTTCCTGATTCGTCAGACCATCGGCAATCAGTTTCAACACTTCTTGTTCGCGTTCGGTCAAACCATCGAGCGCGGCGCGATCATCGTTTTCGCGCGCGCGCCCCAAATAATCTTGCACCAGCGATTTAGCCAACGATGGATACAAAAACACACCGCCTTCGTGCACCGTGCGAATCGCGCTCACCAAATCGGTGGGCGCGGCTTTTTTGGGCACGTACCCCGATGCGCCGGCTTGCAACATTCTGAAAAAGTACTCGTCACTCTCGTGCATCGTTAGCGCAAGTACTGCCGTCTGTGGCAACGCGCGCTTGATTTGTTGCGTCGCCTGAAAACCATCCACATCGGGAAGCGAAATATCCATCAGCACCACATCGGGTTGCAATTCGCGCGCCCGCGCAACCGCTTCGCGTCCGTTCGATGCCTCCGCCACGATTTCGATGTCGGGTTGGGTTTGCAACAGCATCCGCAAACCCGCGCGCACGATTTCGTGATCATCCACCATCAACAAACGAATTTTATTCGACACCGCTGCCTCCCTGACTCACGTCGGGCTGAGCACCCAGCGGAATTTCGACGACGAGCCGCGTGCCTTGCCCCGGTGCCGAATCCACACGCAACTTGCCGCCGACGAGTGCGACGCGTTCTTGAATACCCAGCAAGCCCCAGGCGCGTTGTTCGGCGCGCGCGCTCAACACACGATTGACATCAAAGCCGCGCCCATCGTCCTCTATGACCAAACGCGCGAGCGCGTCCACAAATTCCAAACGCACGATGGCGCGCGTCGCGCGCGCGTGACGCCCCACATTGTTCAATCCCTCTTGCGCGATGCGAAAGAGCACTGTCTCGACTTGTGGCGCCAGGCGCGCTCTCGTCCCCACTACTTGGAATTCGACGTTGAGATGCGTACGTTCCTTGAATCGCTCGACGAACCAACGCAACGCCGCCACCAAGCCCAAATCGTCGAGGAGCGTCGGACGCAAATCGGAGACGAATTGACGCAAGCCCTCGATTGCGTGCATCGTGATATTTTTCAGTTCAGCAACCTGATACTGAGCACGCTCGGGGTCTTGCAGAATCGTTTGTTCGACTCCTCCCAGTCCAGCGGCAAGTGCTGTGAGCAACTGTCCCGTCTCATCGTGTAATTCGCGCGCGATGCGTTTGCGTTCCTCCTCTTGCGCGGCGATCGCGCGTTCGAGTAACTGCCCGCGTAATTTTTCCTTCTCCTGTAACTCCGAGTAGAGGCGCGCGTTCTCTAGTGCAATGCCAAGTTGTTGTGCCAGAGTTTGAATGACCGTATAGTTGGCAAATGCCTGTTGGTGTGCCAAGCACAACACACCGATAATTTTATTGCGCGCCATCAACGGCACCGAAACAAACGCCAACCCCGAAACCGGTTCGTGTTCGTACGCCGTCTCGCAGGTCTCGAACGCGCGGCGCGCCGCATAACGCGAACACTCGATTTGGGGAAGCGTCAACTCGTACCCTTGACGCACACGGCGCGAGAAAATCTTCAACTCTCCAGTGGCAGAATCGTAGAGATACACAGTTGCCCCAACGATGGCATCGAGTCCAGCCAAGATTTGGTGAATAAAGTCGTTCACCAGTTGATGCATATCCAGCGATGTGCCCAACAAGCGGCACGTTTCAAACATCACCGAGAGTTCGCGCGTGGCTTGTTCCTGCGCTTCAAAGCGCGCGCGTTGCGCGGCTTCCAAACGCCGCGCGTACTCCACCTCGAACACGCGCAGAGAGCGGATGACAAAAAACGCGAGCGCAAGAATGGCAACCACGCGGAATATTTCCACTGGCAAGCCCATCACGCGCGCGAAGGAATCGGCATTGAGAAGGTTGGCTGGAAAAATCGGCACGGTGACATCAATCACTTGATCGAGGAGGCAGTACCATCCGATTGCCAACGCCGCGCCTACCAAGTCGCGCCCAAACTGTGGTAGATTCTCTTGCAAGAACGCGCGACGTTGCGCTAGAAAAGCAATCACTGTGAGTACCGAAGCAGGAATGCCGAGCGCGTAATTCGTCCACCACATCAGGAGGGCTGGCGTAGGCAAGTGTGGCAGGGCGCGTAAGAACATTGCCAAGAGAATTGCTAGGTAGATGAAAATCACGAGCGCATAGACACGCCGCAACGATTGCTTGGACTGGGGCAACAATCGAATCAGCAAACGCGCGCCGAATTCGAGTAGCAGGAAGAACGAGAGGGCTTTCCATCCTAACCGAAACATCCCTAGCCACAGAGTGTCTTGAGGCAAGCCGGGCAGATACGCTGCCATCTCCTCGAACATCTCCGCCCACTCGTTGATGGCATGCGTGATTCCGAACGCGGCAAGAAACGGCAAGGCGTGTAAGAAACGCGATTGCGACGCGCGCCCTGTCTCCAACGCAACGGCAACGCCCATTACGAAATGCGCCAAACCATAAACAAAGTAAACAAAAACCAGCGCGCCAATCGGTTCGTCCATACAATACTATACCTCACGCGCGGCGCGCCGCTGAATCGCCGCGCCGATAAAGTCGCGGAATAAAGGATGCGGACGATCGGGACGCGATTTGAATTCGGGATGAAATTGCGAACCAAGCATAAACGGATGTTCGCGCAGTTCCGCAACCTCGACGAGCATCCCATCGGGCGACAAACCGCTGTAGATCATTCCGGCTTGCGCTAGCAGATCGCGAAACGCGTTGTTGAACTCGAAACGATGCCGATGCCGTTCGTACACCAACGATTCGCCATACGCGCGCGCGGCAAGCGTATCGGGTAGCAGTTGGCATGGATAACGACCCAAGCGCATCGTGCCGCCCAAATCGGAAATGCCACGCTGGTCGGGCATCAGGTCAATCACGGGGTAACGCGTCGAGGGGTTGAACTCGGTGGAGTTGGGTTCGTCGCTTTCAAGTGCGTGGCGCGCCAGTTCGATGCACATCACTTGCATTCCCAAACAGAGTCCCAAGTACGGCACGCGTTGTGTGCGCGCGTAACGCGCCGCCAAAATCATTCCTTCGATGCCACGTTCACCAAATCCGCCGGGCACCAAAATTCCGTCCGCGCGTTCCAATCGCTCGAACGATTTGTTGCGCTCCAAATCTTCGGACAAAATCCAATCAATCTCCACGTTGCGCTGATGATACAAACCAGCGTGATACAGGGCTTCGCGGACGCTGATGTACGCATCGGGCAACTCGACATACTTGCCGACAATCGCGATGCGCACACTTGCTTTGGGCATTTGGATTCGCGCGACCAAATCGTGCCACGCCATCAGGTCGGGTTCGCGCGCGGGCAGACCCAAGCGTTCGACGACGAGTTGACCCAAGCCGAATTCTTCCAGAATCAACGGCACTTGGTAGATGCTCGATGCGGTGACCAGCGGCACGACCCCGCGCTTGTCCACATCGGTAAAGAGCGCGATCTTGTCGCGCACACCGCTATCAATCGGATAGTCGGAGCGACACACGATGACATCGGGTTGGATACCGATGGCGCGCAATTCTTTGACGCTGTGTTGTGTCGGCTTGGTTTTGAGTTCGCCCGTCGAACCGATGTGCGGCAACAAGGTGACGTGGATGTACATCACATTGTCGCGTCCCACATCCTTACGCATCTGCCGAATCGCTTCGAGGAACGGCAATCCTTCGATGTCGCCCACTGTCCCACCGACTTCGACGATGAGCACTTCGGCGTTGGTTTCGCGCGCGGCAAGCCCGATACGTCGTTTGATTTCGTTGGTGATGTGTGGCACCACTTGGACAGTGCCGCCTAAAAAATCGCCGCGCCGTTCTTTGGCAATCACTTCGGCGTACACCTGTCCTGTGGTCACGTTCGACGCGCGCGTCAGATTCTCGTCAATGAAACGCTCGTAATGTCCAAGATCGAGATCAGTTTCCGCGCCGTCTTCGGTGACGAACACTTCGCCGTGCTGATACGGCGACATTGTGCCGGGGTCAACGTTGATGTACGGATCGAGTTTTTGGACGGAGACGCGCATGCCGCGCGCTTTGAGGAGACGTCCAATCGAGGCAACGGTCACGCCTTTGCCGACGGATGAGACGACACCACCGGTGCAAAAAATGAATTTAGGCACATCACCTCCACAAGGTCATAACAACAAAAACACGGGGCGTGAACGCGCTCCGTGTTTTGTCAGCCAGATAGTTTTCGATGAACCGTCTGCCGCGTTAAATCATTGCGGAGATGTCGGCGGCGGCTTTTTTCATATCGTACAAAATCAAACCTAGTTTGGCTTCTTTACGTGCAAGCACCGTAAGCACGGCTTCTTCTCCTGCTGCCATCAGGACGACATAGCCGTTTTCACCGTGAATGTACACTTGATCAAGCACCCCACGTCGCAATTCGTTCGCGATACGATCGCCAAGCGAAAGCATCGCGGCGGACATTGCCGAGACGCGGTCTTCTTCTACGCCTGCCGGTAAATCGGAGGCGACGATCAATCCATCCGCACTCACTACAGCGGAGGCTTCGACATCAGGAATCGAAGCGCGGAAATCGCGAAGGCGTGCAACCAAACGTTCCGAACGGGATTTTTGATCCATAGGGAGTCTCCTCGGGCGATCAAATCATTGTGGCTCTACGGTTGCTATGCTATCATAATTTTAACAGACTGTCAACCACACAGTCAGGGGTCAGGGGTGAGGGATCAGGAATCAGATTGTGTCACGCTGAGCCCTTCCTTCGCTTCGCTCAGGACAAGTTCCTTCGTCAGGGTAAACTCCGCCCTTCCTTCGTCAGGGTAAACTCCGCGTCTCGCAAAGTGCTTTGAGAGATTCTTCGCTCCCTACGGTCGCTCAGAATGACAAGTAGCGCCATTGGTTATTAGGGACAAGCGGAAGCCGTTCGCCCCTCACCACCTTTCCCACCTCTAGCGCGGCACTGGTTTAGTCTCGAATTGCGCTAGAATCTTTTTGACTTCGGCAGGCACGTACGCCTGCTGATAGAGTCGCTCGATACGATTGTTTGGATCGCGCGTCGCTTTTTGCAGCCAATCGTTCAGCACGCGGCTTTGCGCGCTCGTCAGTGTAAACGCGTCCAGTTCGCGATTCTGCTCGCGTTCCAGAACTTGGATGATGTGCACGCCGTACGTCGTGGTGATCGGCGCGCTGATTTGATTCGGTTGCAGCGCGAACGCGGCATCCTCGAACTCTTTCACCATTGCGCCGCGCGCAAACCAACCCAAATCGCCACCTTTTTCTTTCGAGCCAGGGTCTTCCGAAAGTTCTTGTGCCAGTTTGGCAAAGTCTTCGCCTTTTTGCAGGCGCTCTTGCACCTTGAGCGCATCTTCGTACGTTTTGACGAGGATGTGCCGCGCGTGCACTTGCTCCGCCGTTGTGGGCACTTCGGCGGCAAGGGCTTGTTGCAACTTGCGGCGCAAGAGACTCACTTCGATCATTCGCCGAATATCATTCTCACTCGTCTGCGTGTTCTTGGCAATGTCTTGGAACAGTTTTGCTCTTTCGCCCAAGTACGACTGATACGTCATCAACGTCGGCGTTGGCATCGGCGTCGCAGTGGGACCGAGTGTCGGCGTGGCTGTTGGTGTCGTTGGCGTCAGTGTGCCGGTGGGTGAAGGTGTTGGCGTGTACGTTGGTGCAGGCGTCGGTGTGAGCGTCGGCGTGCTCGTTTTGGTCGGCGTTGGTGATGGTCCTGCGGTGGGCGTCGGTGTAGGACGATAGTAGCCCACGTACTTTTCGATTTCCTCTTCGATCTCGTCCGCGCTGACAGTGATATTGCGTCGCTTTGCCTCTTGTCGCACTAACTCGTCTTCGATGAGCGATTCGAGCATCTCGCTCGGCAGACTGACGAGTTCGAGTACGAGTTGTTGCAACTGTTGCTCGTACGACGCTTTGAGGAACGCCAGTGTCGGATCGTTACCGATTTGCTGGAGACCCAGACTGGTTTGCTGAATTTGCGCGTTGAGCGTGAGCGCACGATAACGCACCCACGTTTGATACTCGCGAATCGAAATCGGTTGACCGTTGACAAGCGCAATCGGTTGATTGGTTTGGATTGCCCAGAACGTATCCAAGCCGCCATAGTTGGCGGACAGCACACCCAACCCCAAGATAATCAACACGACGAGGGCAACGGCGCCGAGTGAAAGAAACAGAATGCGTTCTTGACGCGCTTCGTGCGCGCGACGGATTTGTTGTTTGCGCGTTTCTTGACGCGCGCGTTTTTCACCTTTAGGCATCACACCCTCGTTTATTCACCACGCAACGATTGGGTGACGAACGGCAACAACGCCACATGGCGCGCGCGTTTAATCGCGTTAGCAAGCATCCGTTGATGCTTGGCACACGTGCCCACTTTACGACGCGGTTTGATTTTGCCGTGATCGGTGAGATACTGACGTAACAAGTCCACGTTCTTGTAATCAATCGTCTTGACTTTTTGCTCGCAGAAGGGACACAAGCGCGGAGGGCGTTGGGCTTGAAAGCGCACCGGCGTCGGTCGCTTGTTGTTGGTGGTGTTTTTCGCGCGCGTTTCGGGCGCGGCTTTTGCCGCTGGCGCAGCACTCCCAGCGGGGGCTGTGGTCTTGGTATCGTCCATTGGATTACTGCTCCTGTTGCACTTGGGAATCGGGGGCAGGATGCGCGTCTACCTTGACGATCAAATGACGCAAAACATCTTCTGCCAACTTGAGGTTGCGTTCGAGATCGCGCACTGCCGTTGGGGGAAGTTCGATGTGGAGCACCGCGTAAAAACCTTCGGTCTGTTTGGCGATGGGGTATGCCAAGCGGCGTTTGCCCCAGTCTTCACGCTTGAGCACTTTGCCGTTGACATTGAGGACAAACTTGCCTACCTTGTCATTCAACGCGGCTAACGCTTGCTCGTCCAATGTGGGACGCGCAATGTACATCAATTCGTACAACACAATGTTTCTCCTTTCCTCGGGATTGCGCCGCGCGATTGGCGCGGGCGAAAAGGTATGGCGTTGGTGTGGCAGGGTGCACACACAACAAACCGATTATAATCACGATGCCCTAATTTGGCAAATTGGCGAATCGCCTCACATTGGGTATAATGATAATGATGAAATTCAAACTCGCACTCGCTCAATTCGCTCCGCGTCTTGGCGACGTGGACGCTAACCTCCAAACGATTCTCGATTTTATCGCGCGCGCACAAAACGAACGCGCTGACCTCATCGTCTTCCCCGAACTCGCGCTCACCGGCTATTACCTCAAAGACCTTGTGCCGACAGTCGCCGCGCGCGCCGCGCCCGACGATCCGCACCTTGCCCCGCTGTTTGAGGCAAGTCGTCACTTGGATATCGTCATCAGTTTCGTCGAACACGATGCGCGTTGGAATTACCACATCGCCGCCGCGTATCTTTCGCAAGGACGTTTGGTGCACTTGCATCGCAAGGTGTACTTGCCGACGTATCGGCTGTTCGATGATGGACGATTCTTCGCGCCGGGCAAAACGTTTCGCGCGTTCGATACGCGCTTGGGTCGAATGGGCTTGTTGATTTGCGAGGAGGCGTGGCATCTCTCGTCGCCGTACGTGTTGTGGCAAGACGGCGCGGATTTTTTGATTGATGTGTCCGCCAGTCCTGGCTATGGCGTTTCATCACAAGCCGATTTGGCGAACGCGGCAACCGTCAAAAACTTTTTGCAGACCTATGCGACTTTGCTGACCGTGTTCGTCATCTTTAGCAATCGCGTCGGCGTGGAAGACGGCATCGCGTTTTGGGGAGGCAGTCATGTGCGCGCGCCCGATGGTACGCTCCTCGCCACCGCGCCGCAATTCGACGAGGCACTCGTGGTAGCGGAACTCGACACCGATGCGTTGCGTCGCGCGCGCATAGACTTGCCGCTCTTGCGCGACGAACAGCGCGAATTGATTCGCCACGAACTTGGGCGCGTCGCCAAATTTGACCTTGATCGTCGCTGAAAACAACGATGAAAACACTCACGCCACTCGAACTCAACACCTCACTGGCACGTCGTTTGATTGTAGATTTTATTCGCGCGGAACTTGGACGATTCGGATTCACGCGCGGCGTTTTGGGACTATCGGGCGGTGTGGATTCGTCGCTCGTCGCGTGCTTGACAGTCGAAGCACTGGGCGCGGAGAATGTGGTAGGGTTGATAATGCCATATCGCACGAGCAACCCCGCTAGCCGCACCGATGCCGAGTTGATGGCGCAACAATTGGGCATTACCACGCGCGTCATCGAAATTACGCCGATGGTCGAGCCATACTTGGTGCACATTCCACAAGACGTGCGTCGGCGCGGCAATGTGATGGCACGCGCGCGAATGATCGTCCTGTACGATTACGCTGAGGAATTTCGCGCGCTCGTCATCGGTACATCGAACAAAACCGAAACGCTTTTGGGCTACACCACGTTGTTTGGTGACAACGCGGTCGCGATTCAACCGATTGCCGATTTGTACAAATGTCAAGTGCGGCAACTCGCGCGCGCGGTCGGTGTGCCTGAACACATCATCACCAAAGCCCCGAGCGCGGATTTGTGGATCGGACAAACGGACGAAGGCGAATTGGGATTCACCTACGATGAAGCCGACGCGATTTTGTATCGCTTGGTGGACGAACGGCGTCACCCCGAAGATGTAATCGCCGAGGGATTCGATGCGCGCGTCGTTCAACGTATCATCGAATTGATGCGCCGCAATCAGTTCAAACGCGTGCCACCGATTATCGCCAAAGTGAGCGCGCGCACGGTGGGTATTGATTTTTTGTACAATCGTGATTGGGGGACGTGAGGGGGTTGGAGATTGGAGATTAGAGATTGGAGATTGGTGATTGGTGATTGGTGATTGGTGGTCGAAAATCGGCAATCAAAAAGCGAAAATTAGAGGATAGGAGAAGATGTCTCTTGCACTCGTGACCGGCGGTGCCGGTTTCATTGGCTCACATCTCGTCGAAGGGTTACTGGAACGTGGTTACAAGGTGCGCGTGCTCGATAATTTTTCTACAGGGCGACGCGCGAACTTGCGCGACGTGTTGACGCGCATCGAACTCGTGGAAGGAAGCGTGACGAATCTAACGACGGTGCGCAGTGTGATGCGCGGCGTGGAAATTGTTTTTCACCAAGCCGCGTTGCCGTCGGTGCCACGCTCGGTCAAGAATCCACTGGAGAGCAACGAAGTCAACATCACGGGCACGGTGAACGTTTTGCTTGCCGCGCGCGATGCCGGTGTGCGTCGCGTGGTGTACGCCGCGTCGTCCTCCGCATACGGCGATCAACCGACGCTACCCAAAGTGGAGACGATGACACCAGACCCACTTTCGCCGTACGCGAT
>JAOACU010000087.1 GCA_026417715.1 Anaerolineae bacterium
GTGGGCAAACCATAGTGCATCAACACGCGCTTTGCCATCGGCTTGTCCAACGCAATGCACAAGGTCATCACTCCAGAGCCAGTGTACGGAATGCGCAACGCATCGAGAATCGCCGGCACTTGGGCTTCGCGCGAGACGCCAAAGTGTCCCTCGCAGGTGTTAAAGGCAATGTCCACGTGATAGCGCGCCAACTTTTGGGGCAAGTGAACATCGCCCTCCATTCCGATAACTTCGTGTCCGCCTGCGCGCAAGGCGCGCTCGATGTTCGCAACGGTTTTCTCACTATCGAGTTCGTTCCACGCATCCCAAGGTTCATCTTCGCGATGGGGCGCGTTTTGTTTGAGATTGTAAAGTAAGGCAACCGTGAATTTTTTCATCGTTACTTTCTCTAGAGGTAGAAGACCTGTCGGGTTCTCACAAACCCGACAGGTCTCAAGAGTCAATTCCTGATGCTACCCAGTGGTATGGTGTTGGCTCAATCCAAGAGTTATGCACCGTGTGGTTTTTCGACAAGATTCCCTAGCGCGTATTGATGCAAGATGTTCGCAATAAGCGCTTGATAGGACATTCCCACAGTCGCGGCTTTTTCGCGAATGGCTTGGATGTCTTCCTGGGGCAGAGCAATACTGACTAATCCCATTGCTTCAAAAGTCGCCATAGCGTCGGCTTGATACTGGGATAGTCTCTCTTGCAATTTGGCAATCGAATGCCATTCGTCTCGTTCGTATGAATCAAGCAGTTCTTGCTCTTCCGATTCTAATTTCAAGTCGCGGTTCATTCTCTCAGCCCCTTAAATACTTTTTGGTTGCCTTGCGACTTGGAATGATTGTCTTTAAAACTATCTCGTTTTCTGATTCTACAAAGGGAACAAGCCATACATAGTCACGTATTTTGACGATAAAGATACGTTGTCCTTTGTATTTTTCAGGATGCGGATGCTCAATGACATCGAGTAGATTGCCAGCCGCAATGTGCGCAAGCACCTCATCAAAAGATACACCGCGCTCTATCTTCAGTTGCCGATTCTTTTCTTCATTCCAAGTGTAGGTTTTCAAGATGAATCACTGATGTTACGCACGCGTAGGACAAGTTTGCAAACTTGTCCTACATTTCACGCCCAATTTTCTAGCCCCTTGCGTAAGATGAGCGAATCATTATCAAGGTCTATAAAACCCAGAGAAGGGGCTGGGCGGGAGTGGTGTTGTTGCCCATTCCCATCCCAGCCCTCTTTACTTTCCCTCACTGCAACTCTAGCGTTCCGCGCTCGCCGCCGCGCGCTGTCCATTTGCGCGCGTCTTGCGCGGCGTCGCTGGTGCCGCAACCGCTACGGGTTCCAATGGCAACAGTTGAGGTGGCGGTGCACTCTTGACTGGCAGGCGAATTTGTTGCTTGCGCTTGGGCTTGTGTTCCGTGTCGAGTTTCTTGACGCGGCGTTGTTTACGACGCAAACCTTCGGGTTCGAGCACAACGGCTTCACCGACGAGCAACTTGGCAACACCTTCCTTCGGTGCCGCGCGCCGACAGTACTCACAATTATCCGCCGAATGCCGTGCGTAATGATCGGGTTCGGTGTAGGTGGCGATGACACCTTCAAAGTTGCGCACAATCACCTTGCGGTCGTTCATCGAAAGGAGATAGTTGGGCATAATCGGCACTTTACCGCCACCGCCCGGTGCATCAATGCAAAACGTTGGTACGGCAAAGCCGGTGGTATGCCCGCGTAGTGCTTCGATAATCGCCAAGCCCACACTGACGGGAGTACGAAAGTGTCCGATGCCTTGCGACAAATCGCACTGATACAGATAGTACGGTCGCACTCGATTCTTGACCATCTCGTGCACCAACGCTTTGATCGTGTTGGGACAATCGTTGATGCCTGCTAGAAGCACGGTTTGCGCGCCCAGCGGAATACCGGCGTCTGCGAGTTTGGCGAGCGCCACGCGCGTTTCGGGCGTGAACTCTTTGGGATGGTTGATGTGAATGTTCATCCAAACTGGATGATACTTGCGAATCGTGGCGACCATTGTATCGGTCACGCGTTGCGGCAAAAAGATCGGCACGCGCGTACCGATGCGCAGAATCTCGACGGATGGGACGGCGCGAAAACGCTTGAGCACGTAATCCAACATCTCGTCCGAGAGGAACAAGCCATCGCCGCCTGAAATCAAAACATCGCGCACTTCGGGGTGGGCTTCCAAGTACTGCGCGATGGTTTCGATACGCGCCTTGTGAGCAGGCATTGCCCCTGTGCCTACCCAGCGGCGCCGCGTGCAATGACGACAGTACGCCACACACTGATCGGTGATGTCCACCAACACTCGATCAGGATAACGATGCACCAAGCCGGGCACCGGCATATGCGCGTCTTCGCCGAGTGGGTCTTCCAAATCGGGATCGTCCAACACAAACTCTGCCATCGTCGGAACGACTTGGCGACGGATGGGACAGTCCGGGTCTAGCGGATCCATCAGCGCGGCAAAGTGGGGCGTGATTGCCACTTTGAGGTCCGGCTTGAGACGAATCGCTTGTTCTTCGTCCGGCGTCAATCGAATCACTTGACGCAATTGTTCGAGCGTCGTGATGCGATGGTGCAGTTGCCACCGCCAATCGCTCCATTGCTCTGGCGTGACGCCTGCCCACAGCGGACTGCGTTGACTGGGATGCAAGTCCTCACCTGTGCGGAATGTCAGCGCGACGGGTGCGGGAGGACTTGCGAGACTACCCGGCGGCTCCTTGTCGTATTCAGTTGTCAGTGTTTCCATCTCTGAATAGGTACCTTCCTCTTGAGAAGATTTGATGGTTCAATGAACCACTACTTGTTAGCCGATTGGTAGGACGCACCGGGACGTTTCATTTTTGAGCGACCACTTCTGCGCGCGTCACACATCTTGTGAGATGTAGACCTCACTGCGCGAATTTCGACCGCTGGTGATCAAGCCCCCTTTCGTTCCAATGTTTAGCGTTTGGCGGTTTCGCCAGAAAGAATTTTCTCCAATACATCTTCTTTGGCAATGGTGGTTATCGCAACCACTTCATCGCCCACTTGCAAGCGTGTCTCGCCGTAAGGAATGACTCCCTTGCCGTTGCGAATGATGAGCGGAATCACGCAATCATCAGGAATGCCCAAGTTGCGCAGCGGTTTGCCAATCACGGGTGAATTCTCGGGCACTTTGGCTTCGACGAACGATACGCCGGCTTCGCGCAAAGTCAACAAGTGTACCAATGATTGTGCAGGAATATGTCGTTCAATCTGCGCCAGAATCAAATCGGTAACCGAAACGGTGCTATCAATGCCGAGACGTTTGAAAATATTTTCGTTCTTGGGATTGTTGATGCGCGCAATCGTACGTTTGACGCCGAATTTCTTCTTTGCCATCTGGCAAATCATCAAATTGTCTTCGTCGTCACCTGTGACAGCAATCACCACATCCGCGCGCGCCATCCCGGCTTCTTCCATCACCAATGAATCACTACCATCGCCACGCAAAGCCACTGCTCCCAACTCGGACGTGATCATATCGAACTTGCGTTTGTCGCGCTCGATGATAAGGACTTCGTGTTCGCTACGGAGGAGCGTTTTGGCAAGATAGTATCCTACCTTGCCGCCACCCACAATGATAATATACATACCATCCCTTAACTGTAACTGCTCCGCCCTGCCAGATTTCAGCCACAGAGCACACAGAGAGCACAGAGAAATTCTTGTTTTCTCTATGTTCTCTGTGTTCCCTGTGGCATACTCTAGTTACCCATTACTTGGGAACGTTCCCCAAGATGATCTTGCAAATTTCATCGGATGCCATCACGGTTGGGCAAATGGTTTCCATTAAACCCAACGCGTGATACGTTTCGTCGCGCACGGGATCGTACAAGCGCGCGACCACGTGAGGGACTTTGAATACCAACTTGGCGATTTGCGCTGCCATTGCGTTCGTATTATCGCCATTGCTCACGGCGATAAACGCATCGGCGGTTTCGATGCCAGCGCGTCGCAAGACATCCTCATCAATTCCGACACCCAAAATCATCGTGCCCGGAAAATCGCTACCCAGTCGTGCGAACGATTCGCTGTTGCGGTCAATCACTGTCACATCGTGTCCCGCGCGCACCAAGCGTCGTGCAAGATGTGCCCCCAAACGTCCGCAACCCATTATGATTACTTTCACACTTTTTGCCTCCGCGCTAATATACCACGAAAGTTGTCACACGTAAAGGGGTTGCAAAAATTTTTAAGGAAAATTTCTGCTAGTGGTGCTTGGTCGCGTTCCCACTCTTCACGGGTGCCGCCTCGCGGCACAGCCAGACCGGGCAAGTGGCATTCTTGAGAACGTATTGCGTGGTCGTCCCTAATTGAAAATCGCCGCCCAGCACTTGGCGATACGGAATCCCCATCACAATCAAGTCCACGCCGCGCGTAGCGGCTTCGTCCATCAACGCAGCACCAGCCGAGCGTGCTTGTAACACTTCGGTTTCAAGAGTCGTCCGCAACGATTTGGCGATTTGTTCTACATGAGCCAGTACTGTTTCGGCACGATTCATTCGCGTTTCGTCTTCCACATCGAGGGGCAGATGCCTTTCGACTTCAATCACGTGAATAGCAATGATGTGGGCTTTGGTTCCTTTAGCCATCTGACACGCTAACCGAATCGCGGCATCGTCAGCCGGAATCCCTTTGACCGGCACAAGAATATGGGAAAAAGTCATAGTTACTCTCTTCGCTCTTGGGGAGAGAGATTCTAGACCTCACAGGTCTCGGAGACCTGTGAGGTCTGAACCCATCCTTTACTGTCTTTTACCAATGAGCGACTCTTAAATCCGACGGCATTGTACGCAGGATTGAATGGCTGTCAACTAATCCGCTCGACAATGCCCTGAATCAATGCCGTCAATCGAGGAATCGCCGCGCGACCTGCCGCCAGTACTTCGGCGTGATCCACTTGGGCGTGACTAGCAAGCGAATTGGAAATCAAACTCAAGCCCAACACGCGCATTCCTCCGTGCCGCGCCACAATCACTTCGGGAACAGTGGACATTCCTACGGCGTCCGCGCCGAACAGACGCAACACGCGCACGTCCGCTGGTGATTCGTACGAGGGTCCTGCCAGCATCACATACACACCTTCGCGCAAGGTGATTCCGTTTTCGCGCGCCACTGCGCGCGCTAAATCGCACAAGTCAGGATCGTACGCGTGACTCATATCAGGGAAACGCGGTCCCAACGTTTCATCGTTTGGACCGCGCAAGGGATTCGCGCCCGCCATTCCGACAAAGTTGATGTGATCGGTAATCAACATCACGTCGCCCGCGCGGAACGTTTCATTCACGCCACCTGCCGCATTCGTGACGATGAGTGTGTGCACGCCCAACAAACGCATCACGCGAATCGGCAAGGTGATGCGTTGCATCGAATAGCCCTCGTAGTAATGCGCGCGTCCGCGCATCACCAACACAGTTTTGCCCACCCATTCGCCGATGACGAGCGCGCCTGTGTGTCCAGCGACCGTCGAGACGGGAAAACCGGGAATATCGGTGTACGGAATCACATCGGCGCGCGCGATACGATCGGCGAGCGCATTCAATCCCGAACCGAGCACGATTCCAATTGTGGGATGATGTTGGGTTCGGGAGGCAATGTACTGCGCGGCGCGTTCAAAATCGGCGCGCGTTAAAAACTCGTCTGCCATTGTTACATCCTTGCTAACAGTTCGGCTTTCTTTTGTTGAAACTCGGCTTCGGTCAAGATGCCGCGTTGGCGCAGCGCGTCCAAAGCCGCGATCAAACTGGGAATATCTTGCGTACTGGGCGTGGGGGCAGTAACACGCTCGTCCACACCCAAAAGTTGTTTCTGGTTGAGCATTTCGGTTTTAAAGCGCACGGGGTCGGCGATGTGATGCAAAGCATTCACTCCGATTTCACTCGCCGTCAGGATTTCAATGTCACCAAAGCCCAAAAGTCGTCCAAGAAACGATTGATACAAGACCACATCATTCACTTTTTCGAGGGATGAATCAATCACCTGCTTGTTGATAATGCCTTGCGATTGAATGACACGGCGATTGGTGATCACATATTCTTCATTCCACCATGCCAGATACTTGAGCAAAAACGCGCCGATGGGAAACGCGGTCAACAAAGTCAGAACGATACCTACAGGTCCCAAACTCAGCGTGGCTATAATCGCGAGAATGATGAACACGAGGAACAAAAACAAGTTGGTCAAAAACGAACGCGCGAGCACAATCCAATGTTGGCGCGTACGCAAAACGATCTCTTCGCGTTCGGCGAGTAGCGACTCAATGTAATCCATTGTTTTCTCTCCGCGTTTCGCTGGTCGGATTTTGAGGATCTATTCCCATTTGCCGCGCGTATGCCTGCGTGGTTGTCAGATGAACGTGCCCTAACATCCGTTGCACCTTTGCCAAGTCTTTGTTTTCGCTCAAGAGACGTACTGCAAACGCATGACGCAAGGCGTGGGGAGACACGGGCATAGGAATCCCTGCCTGTTGCACGTACTCTTTGAGAATGAGCCACAAGCCCTGCCGCGTCAAACGTTTGCCGCGCGGGTTGATGAACAAAGCACGCGTATCGGCAGCGCCTGCAAGTTCGGGACGCGCGCGTTCGAGGTAACGCGTCAAAGCATCGAACGTACGCTGAGGCAAAGGAATGACGCGCTGTTTACCCACCTGGCCCACGCGTATCGTTTGCGCGACCAAGTCCACATCGTCCACATTGAGCGCGACCAATTCACTGACGCGCGCGCCGGTCGCGCGCAGGACTTCGAGAATCGCTACATCGCGCCAGCCCTTGGGGGTGTTGTTGGTCATAGGTGCGGCAACCAGCCGTTCGATTTCTTCGGCAGAAAGGACGCGCGGCGGTTGCTTGACGATTTTAGGCGAGCCGAGTGTCTCCGTCGGGTCGTGCTCCACGTAGGCACGTTCGGTGAGGAAGTGAAAAAAAGTTTTGAGGACAGCGATTTTGCGCGCAATCGTCGCAGGAGTATAGCCGCGCTCTTTCAAGTGGACAATGAACATCAAGAGCAACGACTTGTCCACACGACGCCAATCCGACAAGGCGGGGTGTTCGCGCTGGACAAAGTGTGCCAATTGCACAAGGTCATTCCGATACGCCTCGATCGTATTCGGTGCGTAACCTTTCTCGTTTCTCAAATTGTCCAGAAATTCGTGAATGTGCCCTTCCACGAATGTCACCATTTTTTGATTGTGTGACTAACCTTACAACGCTCTTGGGTAGAAAGAGGTTTCCAGACCTCACAGGTCTCGGAGACCTGTGAGGTCTGAACAAGCCATTTACCGTTTTCTACCCAAGAGCGACCTTACAATTCATTCACATTGTATCACACTCTTACGCAATGACCAAATGTAGGTCAAAAATCGAATTTGCAATTTCCCAACGAGCGTGCTATAATACATTTGCCAATGGGCGGTTGGCTCAGATGGTTAGAGCGCGCGGTTCACATCCGCGAGGTCATAGGTTCGATTCCTATACCGCCCACCTTCCTTGCAAACCGCGGTCCGTCTGCCGCGGTTTTCTGATAAGTGGTGCACTCGTTTGTTCGCGAAGGAGAAAAAGCGCGTGGCACGTTTCTTTCCGATTAGTTTTCCGCTCTCTGCCATCGCCGTAGATAGAGTCCTTTTTCAACTGCGATGGATACTCCTCTTACTTGTTTTGCCAACGATCTGGCTGGATGCCGGCGCTATCACACTCTCCACTCCCCTCGTTCTTTGGATCGTCAGTGGCGTTATCTTTAACTCGCTCGTTGGTCTGCTGTTACGTTTTCCTACGCTGGCGAAATTTCTCCCGCTACCATCGCTCATCGTTGATACGATTCTTTTTGGTAGTTTGCCCTACCTTGCCATCACTGGTTCCAATCTCCTTGCTTACTTTTCGATCTTTCCAGCCATCGTAGCCGCGATACGATTCTGGGCATTGGGTGCGCTGGTCGTTGCTACACTCCTTTCGATTTCTCTGGGCATCCATTTCTTTCTACCACTGCAAGATGCTACACCGCGTACACTCATATCCACCGCGTTACCTGTCATCGTGATAGATGGCTTGACGATCCTAACGGGTTACCTGACTCACCACGAAAAGGTCGCGGCAGTTCGCCAAGCCGCCGGCGAATTGGACGAACTTCGCGATGCGGTTGCCGGCGCGCAACTGTTGTATCAGACCAGCGATTGGCTCAGTAGTTCAGCCAACTATAAACCGATTCTCGAATCTATGCTCGATGCAGGTGTCAAAGGTTTGCCCCAAGCGCGTCGCGAAGATGGTTTGCCTGTCGGACTGGCACTCGTCTTCGACGAACAAGACCCTCAAATGCGTTTGCGCGTTGCCGCTGCGCGCGGGATGGACATTCGCGATGAAAAGACGCGCATCGAAGGAAAACGCGGTATCGTGGCACAAGCCCTCTCCACCGGCGAATTCGTCGTGTTCGACCGAGTAGATCAAGACCCAGAATTGGGACTGTTTCGCGCGCTCCAATTTTGTCGGTGTGGCGTGTGTTATCCGTTGCGCGCGGGCTTGGATTTGTATGGCGTCGTGGTGTTAGCCACCCCTGCGCCGCGCCAACCCTCGCCGCAACATTTAGAGTTGATGCAAGCGTTCACGCGTCAAGCCGGCATCGCTTTTCAGAATGCCACGTTGTACCAAAAATCGCGCCAAGAACAAGATCGCATCATTCAAGACGATATTAAAATGCGCCAAAAACTGGCGCGCGATCTGCATGATGGTCCCACCCAAAAAGTTTCTGGCTTGGCAATGCAACTCGAGTACATTGCCAAGTTGATTGACGCCAACCCGGCTGAAGCCAAAGCCGAACTTGCCAAAGCCCAAGTGACCGCGCAACAAACCATCAAAGAAATGCGTACCGCACTCTTTATGCTCCGTCCGCTCTCGTTGGAAAAAGAGGGCTTGTCTGCCGCGCTTGAACAGTTGGGACAACGTCTGCGCGAAGTGGACAATGTGCCCATCCAAGTCGTCCCCGGCGATTTTGGCACCGAACTCGACCCCCACATTGCCACGACGGTCTTTGCGATTATCGAAGAAGCGATCAACAACGCGCGCAAGCACGGCAAAGGCGCACCGATTCAGGTGAGTCTCCAGCGTCAGAACAATTCGCTCGTCGCCATCGTTCAGGATCAGGGTCCGGGGTTTGATCTCGACGCGGTTGAAAAATCGTACGGGCAACGCGCGAGTCTGGGACTGCAGAATATGCGCGAGCGCGCCAAATTGATTGATGGCAACCTCAATATCCTCTCGGCGATCGGTCACGGTACGCGCGTGACTTTGGTCGTACCGCTCCCCTCGAACAGTCTGGCGGGAAGACGCAAGTGAGTCTGCTCGATTTTCTCCTCTCTCTCGAACCGCGTGGCGCGCTGGCTGTCACTCTCGGTGCGTCTATCGTTTTGTATGCTCTCGCCGCGAACGTCGCGTGGATGAATCGCACGCCGGGCAAAGGACGCTGGGGACGATTCGTGCACTGGTGGCAAACGCATCGGATTGGACGCATCGCCAGTGAACTTGCGCGCTGGCTCTACTATCTTGCACTCCCTTGGGCAACGTTGATGCTGGGTTACAGCACGATGCGCGCGCTCGGTGTGTGGGGAATGGATTGGCTGACCCCGCTGACTTATCTCGGTCTGCTGACGTTTGGCGCGGCGATTGTCATCACTTGGGTATGGCGACCGTACGTACTCGTTCAGCATCCGCACACGCCGGACGAAAGCGGTTGGAACTGGGCACAACACACCATCGAAATTTTCTATCAAGAGGCGCATTGGGCATTTTATCGCGCTGGACCAATTCTATGGCTGGATGATTTTTATTGGGGCAGTTTCTTGGGTCTCGTCCTCGTGCTCATCGAAGGATGGAGCAATCCTGCCACGCGCGCTCAAATTGCGAACGTCGCCCGCGCTGATGCGCCATTGTGGAATGTCAGTCTTCTTATCATCAGTACGCTGATTTTCATCTTCACTCAAAACGCATGGTACTGCCTTGTTGTCCATCTGGTTTTGGCGCAAGGACTGCGTAGTGCGATTGGTTTTCCGCGCGGTTATCCGCCACTGTAAAAGACAAAACGCGACTGTCGAGTTCGGCAGTCGCGTTTGTTATTTGCGCGATAATTTTCCACCAAGGTCACGAAGAAACACGAATCACTCATAGGTAGAAAACGATGACGCTCTTGGGTAGAAAACGGTAAATGGCTTGTTCAGACCTCACAGGTCTCGGAGACCTGTGAGGTCTAGAAACCCCTTTCTACCCAAGAGCGA
>JAOACU010000088.1 GCA_026417715.1 Anaerolineae bacterium
CAACGAATACATCTGCGTTGGATGGACGGTGCGATCGAACGCGCGCAAACGAAACAATTCCTGTCGCCGCGTCAGAGTGTCGTGAGTCAATTCTCGCTCTAATCGTTCGGCAAGCCACGCGCCATTATCGTTCTGTGCGCGATGAATCAGTTCCGCGTTGATGCGCGCGCGGTCGTGCAAACGTGTGCGGAAAATCTCCAGACGTTCGGGAGCGTAGGTGCGAATGAACTCGTGTTGCAACGATGGATCATCGAGCGGGGCAGACAACGCGGGACGATGTTTCTGACACGCGTGGAGAATTTGTTGCGCCACGCGTTCCCAGGCGTGTGCCAATTCGCTGGAACGATCGTTCGCGCGCGGACGATGAAACGCCAGCGACTTGCGATTGTAATGTGCTTGCTCTTCCCCAATCAGCCGATTCAGGTCAATCAACAAACGGCGCGTTTTCACGAGCAACGCCTCCGCACCATCCACACCGCCCAGTGTCAACCGAAACGTAGTACGCCCGATTTCATACCCTTGTTCGGTGCGCGCAAAAGTGGCAAGTGGCAAAAGACCGATGCCACGCCGCGCGAGCGATGAAGCCAGCCAATCCAACGAGAGACCGGCGGGCAAGCGCTCGACGTGTAACAACGGATACATACTGCCTGCGGGAGGAATGATTTTCAACCCGTACGGATTACGTTCGGCAGGCAGATTCTCGACAGCGGTCATAAGGGCGTGGGTGCGTTCGCGGAAAATCGCATTACGTAGATGCCAATAGGCACGCACCGCTTCGCGCGCGTTGCGATAGAACAAATAGGATAGGAAAATCGCGGCAAGGTTCGGTTGGATGAGGGCATTCACGGCGCGGAATCGTTGCGCCAGTGACGATTCGCGAATTTCGATTACCGCAAGGCGCGCGCCCGCCAAGCAATCGGTCTTGGACATAGAGTGCACGGTAATCACGCGCGCGGCTTGTTCTTCTCCGACCACGCCTTGCTGGACAAGTTCAGAGGCAATCTGGCGCACGGTTTTGATTTCGGGTAACGCATCCACAGGCGCGACGTTCTGATACGCCAAATCGTCAATCACGTAGATATGATGTTGCAGACAATAGGTGAGCAGACGACGCACATCGGCTTCAGCGAAAATTCGTCCCGTGCTGTTGTGTGGATTGTTGATCACAACCGCACCGCGCTGAGACCACGTCGAATCGCGGCGACGCAACTCTTCGACCTTTTCGATGATGCCATCTACATCCAGATCGAAGGATGGTTTGAGTGGTACACTATGCACGACGGGAAAGCATTGTTCGTACGACCAACTCAAATCGGGAATGACCACCTCACGAATGCCACAATGAAAACCGAGAATTCCCAACGCGGTGCGCGCCGAGCCACTCACAATTTGACACGCCTCGGCGCGATAGTGGGGCTGGTGTTTGACAAAAGCGCGGAGAAAACTGCGTTGCAGGGATTGACACCATTCGTGCCGATGTAAATTCTGAACGAACTGCTCCAAGAGTTCGTCAGTGGTCACATCCGAAAATTCATCTACGAGATCGTCGTACCCCATCAGACGATTTTCAAGGTGGCGATTCCACGCGCGCGCTTTTTCTTCAAACTGCGTGAGGGCTTGGATGAGTGTGGCGGTGTAATCACTCAGAGAGCGTTCCAGCGATTGTTCGATGCGCGCCGACACTTGGGGCAGAATCGTCTCAGCGGCAATGCCCAACGCAAGACCTTCAAACGAGGGCGGACTAGGCGGCACAGACGTAGGTGTCGCTGTGTTCCGTTGAATCAATTTTTGTTCGAGGAGAAAAGTCAACAGTTCGATTTCGGAAACGGAGGGCGTGCCTTTGAGATTGAAATGCACATTCTCGATGACGTTCAGAAAATCGGCATTGCCGACAACGAACACGGTCGCCAGCGTCTCTAGGTGTGGCGCGAAAATCGCGGGTGTGAGTAATCGAATGACGCGCTGGACGAGTTTGGCTTCGCGCGCCAGTGAAAGATGATTCGGCGCGTTGTTGGCTTCGATGAAAAATAGTGGATGCGCGATGGAAAGCCATCGCCACTGACGACGCGTCTCTTCGCTCAATAAAGCACCAATCAGCACAAAGGTCGGTGTCTGCGGTTCAAGCGCAAGGTATTGTTCGATTTGTTCGCGCGCCACGCGTTCATCAGCATCGAGCGTATCGAACAGCAAATTCGGGATGGCTTGCAGGGGAGCACCGAGTTCGTACCGATAACACAACACGCGCGCGGGAGTAACTTCCAGATACTCGGATAACGCCAACAGAATCACGCGCAATGTTTCGCGGATGCCACCCGAAGTGAGGATAATCTCACGTCTGCCCGATTGTTCGCCAGTATCGTACTCCAACGGTTCTTGCTGGTGTTCGAGCCAGTGTTGAAATGCCTTGATGAGCGGATGAGGTGTCGTGCGTTGATAGCCACCGCGCGGAGCATAGGGCGCACTTTTTTGGATAGCGCGAATGAGGAATTCGAGTTTGGGTTTGTCGCTCGTTTTCCAACGCAAATGCTCCAAAATGGCATCAGGATTGGCATCGTGCAAATCTTCGCGCTGAATACTGATGCCCAACACAAGGCGCAAAAACGCCGACGAGAGGCGCGCATCTTGCAACGGATTGCCGATGTGAAAATCCACGCGCTCTTCGCGCGGCACAGCGGACGCGGCGGTGGTCTCGCTGATTTCCGACACGCGCGCCACACGAATCGGTTTCAGACGAAAGAGGGTGAGCGGATCATTCGTGGGAGAAGAAAAACTAGCCACCGAAAATCACCAGTCAGGGCTTGTTCAGACCTCAGGTCTCGCAGACCTGTGAGGTCTAGAATCTCTGCCTAGTCGCTTTTTCCACTTTCCAGATTACGCTTGGCTTCGAGGGCTTGATGCACCAAGTTCTGGAACAACGTGAACAATTCAGACCCGTGATCGAGTTCTTGCGCGCCCAAAGCAATGACCGTGCGCGCGTTCTTGAAACTTTGGCTGGCTTCGGCAAGGCGCGCGGCTTGGGGCGTGAGCATCAACAGTTCGGGGCTGTTGCGTAAAACGTCCAGACTTTCTTTTTCAAACGCCAAGCGCATTCGCTCACGCGCCAACTCGTCTTCCAAACGTTGGCGCGCCAATGCCGCTTCTTTCTCCAGCAACGTTTGTTTCAGTTCAACTTTTCGTAGTTCGAGTGCGTGTTCGCGTTCCGCGATTTCTTGCTCGGCTTGGTAGCGCGCTTTGGCGGCGGCAACACGCGCTTGCTGACTCTGGCGTTCGGTCTCTTCGAGCAGACTGGCTTGTTGGCGTTGGCGCAACGCTTCTGCAATGGCAGGATCGGTCGGTTCTAACGATTGCACCGCGAGCGAAACCAGTTCCACGCCCAGTTTCTCGACAAGTGCAGGCGAATGATCGTTGAGATAATTCAGGATGCCTGTCGTCGAAAGCGCGTGGATGTCTTGGGCTTCGGTAAATCGTTTGACCATACTTTCGAGCCACACTTGCGTTTCGTCTGCCGCGTGCGTGACCGCCTCAGGACTCCAACCGCCGACGCGAATCAAAGGGGCGATGTGTTCTGGCGATGGTGCCACCGAACCCACCAGTTTGACGCGCACCCCGATATTATCTTTCGCTATCGCCTCAATCGTCATCCGAATCGGCGCTGTTGTGCGTTTGAGTACGAGTGAAAGGTGGCGTGGATAAATGATGCCCTTGCGAATGCCGATGCGCCCTTGCGACTCGTACAGCACCAACTCGTCGGGCTGGCGCAGACGAAATTCCCACATCGCGCCCAGCAGGACAATTCCAATGATTACTCCGATTGTCAGTTCCATTTCCCCTACCTCCCCACATCGGACTAGTGCTTTGTCAAGACCTCAGGTCTTCGAGACCTGTGAGGTCTAGCATCCCAAGAGCGTTGAAGTGTAATTTGCAAGATTATATTCCAAACGCTCAAGAAACACAAACGATTTTGACGCGTCCGAATTTAACGCAACGCTTGAATGACGGTCATTAAATTTTCGCGCCAACGCGGATCGCCATCGTAATTCACCCACGCGCGATCACGCGCCACGCGCACGCGATTGCCAAACTTGGACAAGCGCGCGACGAGTGATTCGTCGTCGCGTCCAAACTTGATGACGATGCGTCCTTCCTCCAACGTGATAGAGGCGATTTGTGCTTGCATCGCCGCGACCTTGAGTCGCAACAGGTAGAGCAAGTTTTCCACTTGCTCAGGCGGCTTACCAAACCGATCCGTCAACTCTTGCGTAATTTCATCGAGTTGCGCGTCGGTGGTGATGTCGGCAAGACGCCGATACAAGCGCAAACGCAAACTGGCATCGGGAATGTACTCTTCGGGGAGTTGTGCAGGCAAGGGCAAATCAATCAGCGGCGCGCCGAGCATTCGCGCGCGCGGCTTGGTTTCGCTCGGTTCAAGTTTGGCGCGCGCGGCATCAATCGCACTCGCCAGCAGACGGCAATACAAATCGAAACCGACGGCGGCAATGTGTCCCGATTGGCGCGCTCCCAAAATTTCGCCCGCGCCACGAATTTCCAAATCGCGCATCGCGATTTGAAAGCCCGCGCCCAATTCGCTTGCCTCGGCGATAGATTGCAAACGTTCGTGTGCCTCTGCACTGAGCGGATGATTTTTGTCGTAGAGAAAATACGCGTATGCGCGCGCCGCACTTCGTCCCACGCGTCCACGCAATTGGTAGAGTTGCGCCAAGCCAAAACGATCCGCGTGCGCAACGATGAGTGTGTTCGCGTTCGGAATGTCAATGCCGCTTTCGATGATTGTTGTGCACACAAGCACATCGTACTTGCCCGCTGAAAAATCCGCCATCACCGCTTCGAGTTCCGTTTCGTCCATCTGACCGTGCGCGACGGCGATGCGCGCTTCGGGCACCAGTCGGCGCAACTGATCAGCGACGATGTGAATGCCGCGCACGCGATTGTGCACGTAAAACACTTGCCCACCGCGATCGAGTTCGCGCAAGATCGCATCGCGCACCAAGTGTTCGTCGTACTCGGTGACGTACGTGCGAATCGGCAGGCGATCTTCGGGCGGCGTTTCGATCATTGACATATCGCGCGCGCCAACGAGCGAAAGGTAGAGCGTACGCGGAATCGGTGTGGCAGTGAGCGTGAGCACGTCCACTTGTTGACGCAACTGTTTCAGTTTCTCCTTGTGCACCACACCAAAGCGTTGCTCTTCGTCAATGATGAGCAACCCCAAATCCTTGAACTGTACATCGTCCGAAAGTAAACGATGCGTGCCGATGACAATGTCCACTTCGCCCGTGCGAATTTTTTCGACGATTTCGCGTTGCTCCTTGTCCGACCGAAAACGCGAGAGCATTTCGATTGTGATCGGAAACGGCGCAAGACGTTCGACAAACGTGTTGTAATGTTGTTGCGCGAGCACCGTCGTCGGCACGAGAATCGCGACTTGTTTGCCGTTGTTCGCGGCTTTGAACGCCGCGCGCAACGCCACTTCGGTTTTGCCGTACCCCACATCGCCGACGACGAGGCGATCCATCGGGCGCGGACTCTCCATATCGGCTTTGACTTGTTCGATGGCGCGCAGTTGATCTTCGGTTTCGACGTACGCAAACGAGGCCTCGAGTTCGCGCTGCCATTCATCATCGGGCGCGAACGCGTGCCCCGGCACCACTTGGCGCATCGCATACAATTCGAGCAAATCTTCGGCGATGTCCTCGACTGCTTTGCGCGTGCGCTCTTTGACTTGCGACCATTCCGCCGTACCCAACCGACTCAACGTAGGCGTGTGTCCCGCTGGCGCGACGTAACGACTCAACCGATCAATCTGGTGCACGGGCACGTAAAGCAAATCGCCACGCTGATATTCGATTTGTAGAAATTCGCGTTCGGGTCCGTTCAGCGCGAGACGCACCAAACCGCGAAAAATGCCAATGCCGTGATCAATGTGCACGACGTAATCGCCCACCGCGAGATCGGCAAAGAACGCTTCGGGTGACACTGCGCGCGGTTTGGCGATGCGACGCGGTTTGGGACGCGCCCAGCCGAAGAGTTCGGCGTCGGTTAGCAAGTGGAGATTGGAAATTGGAGATTGGAGATTATCCTCCGATCTAGAATCTCTAATCTCTAATCTCCAACCCTCTGCCAACGCGCCTTGCACCAAAACGATGTGACGCGGTTCGGGCGGGTGATGCACTTCGTCAACGGGCTTGATGTAAAACTGATGTTCGCGCAACAAATCGGCGAGACGCGCGGCTTGGCGCGTAACGACGACGATGCGCGCGTCTTGATCGCGTTGACGGAACAGTTCGATGATCACTTTGCGCAATTGTCCGCCATAACGCGGACCGGGTGCGAACGGTAAAGCAATCGCTTGGTCAGGGCTAGCGTAATCGAGGAGCACGCGCGGGCGCGCGAACAATCGTTCGCGCAAGGTTTGCCAAGCCACATACGGCGGAGTCACATTCGGAGCAAGTTCGCGGCGCGCCTCTAAATCGCCGCGCACTTCTTCGGCTTGTACTTCCAACGCTTGCGCTTGTGCTTCTACCTCGCTCCAATCTTCGATGACCAACAACGCGGCGTCAGGTATGTAATCGAGCAAGGTCGCGGGTTGTGCGTACAAGTAGGGCAGATAAAACTCGATGCCTTGAAAACGACGCTGTTCGGCTAACAGTTCGCGATCGCGTTTAAAAGTGTTTTCGGCGATTGGATGACACGTGGACAAATCCCACGCGGCAATTTTTTCGAGCGCGTCGCGTCCGCGCGTCGGCAACGCTTCGCTCGCAGGGGTGAGCATTATCGCCTTGAGTTCACCCACCGAGCGTTGCGTCGTCGGGTCGAACGCGCGCAACGACGCAATTTCATCGCCGACGAATTCGATGCGCACGGGTTGCGGTTGCGTGGGCACCCACACATCGAGGATGCCGCCACGCCGACTGAACGCGCCGCGCGTTTCGACGACGGCTTCGTACTCGTATCCCAACGCAACGAGCGCGGACAAGAGTTCGGTGAGATTCGCGCGCTCACCACGTCGCAATGCGCGCATTCCGGCAATGAAATCCGTCGGCGGAATCGTTTTTTGCATCAACGCGCGAATCGTCGCGACGATGATCGGCGCGGGATGCGATGCCAGCGCGGCGAGCGCGCTCAAGCGCGCGGCACTCGTCTCCACGCTCCAAGGAAGGCGTTCGTAGAATAGCGGTTCGGGTTCCGCAAACTCGGCGATCCACGCGTCGTGTGGCGACCAAATGCCAAGTTCGCTGACTAGTTGCTTGGCGCGTTCAGTGCGCGCGGTGAGCACAACAATCGGCACAGCGCGCGCGCGCGACAACGCGGCAAGCACCGGCGCCCGCGCCGATTCGATCACATCGGCGGTAATCGTCTTGCCGATTTCGCGATTCAATTGCTGGAACGCCTCCAGCGATTCGATGAGAGGTAACAGGCCTGAAAGGTTCATTGATACATCAGGACGGATGACGGACGACGGAGGACGGAGGATGAGTGACCAATGACGGATGACGAATGATGAAAAATCTCATCACTCGTCTGTGATATACGTGGCACGTTCTTCACGTAGCCACGATTTGTCAGGTGCAATAGTCTTTCGCATGGTGTGCAACTTGGCGGCAAGGATTTGGGCGTGTGCGTTCGCTTTACTCAGCAAGTCTTCATCTTTGAGACACTTGCGACGGCTGATAATGCGTTGACAAGCAATCGTCTCAATGAGCGAACGAATCGCCAAACCAAGGAGTCGCGCCTGTTCTGCGTCTGTCTGCCCTGTTGAGCCCTCGGCGATGTTCAAAGCAATGGATGTTGCGGCACGAATAATTTGTGCCTTGAGGTTATACTCTTCACTCTTTGGCAATTGATCTGCAATTTGATAAATCAGATCAATGTAATCCAACGCCAGTTGCCAAACTTCTAATTTTTCAAACTTGAATAGCATCGAGTCTCCTCCGTCTTCCGTCTTCCGTCCTCCGTCCTCCGTCTTCCGTCCTCCGTCAGTTGAAACGACTCATCGCCGCGTCAATCCCTTCGCGCAACCACGCCTCGATGGCATCAACCGCGCGCGCAAAGGTTTCTTCCATCACGACGAGTTCCGCATCGCTAAACGCGCCGAGCACGTGGTCAATGTCCGCATCGGGATTCGGTCGCCCGATGCCCACGCGCAGGCGCGGAAAATCGGACGCGCCGAGTTGCGCGATGATGGATTCCATCCCGTGATGTCCACCCGCGCTTCCCTTGGGACGCAAGCGTAGTTTGCCCAGCGGCAAATCGAGATCATCGTACACGACAAGTAAATCGTTGAGCGCGATTTTGTAAAACGACACAAGTTTGCTCACCGCGTTGCCGCTCAGGTTCATAAACGTCTGCGGCTTCACCAGCAGCACGCGCGCATCGCCGATGTTGCCTTCGGCAAGTTCGGCGTTGAAACGTTTGCGCGCGAATTTCCAATCGTGGGCGCGCGCGAATCGCTCGACAATCATAAAGCCGACGTTGTGACGACTATGCGCGTATCGCGCGCCGGGATTGCCAAGCCCCACGATGAGTTTGATGTGTGTGGGTGCCGTTGCCGCACCGTGACGGAGTAGCCAGCGTAGTGATGGCATAGGTGAGATTAGAGATTAGAGATTAGGGATTGGGATAGAGCGAGTTGCAGTGCCAATAATCTGCCTATTTTAGCAAGTTTACCATCAATGGGAAAATCTGGCAAAAACGGATGATGCAGGGTTGGTAAAGTCGGTGTTGGCGACTGCAAGTCGCCGCAACGACCACCCGAAGCCGACCGCTGTCGGCTAAACCAGCCCGCGAAGGCGGGCTTTGGGTAGTTGTTGCTGTGAATTTATTCGCCCGTCAATGCACCAGCCGTGAAGGCAGGGCTAGTGCAAAGTCGGTGTTGGCGACTGCAAGTCGCCGCAATGACCACCCGAAGCCGACTGCGGTCGGCTAAATCAAGCCCGCGCAGGGTTTGCCCTGAACTCGAACAGTGGACTTGTACGGCGAATTGATTCGACTGTGTGTCAGGTATTGCCAAGCGAAATTGTTTGCGCAAAATCACAACACGGCTATAATCTAGTGTCTGAAAGGTAGGTGGAAATGCAGAAACACTTGAACAGGATAAGCGTGTTTATTCTGCTCATCGTGATTGCACTATTGGCATGTTCACCCCAAGTCATCATCAATGAGGTGTTGGGGACGACGCCCCAAGTCACTGCAACCAAGTTTGCGCTGGCGATCACGCCAACGCCGCCACTCACACCACCGTCTCCAACGGCTGTTCCATCGCCGATGCCAAGCGTCACGCGTCCTAGCGCGTCTTCACCCACAGCACCACCGGTGTTAGATTTGCGTACCGATTTGCCCGCGCTTACTCTGCGCGACTGGCCCCGCCCCGCCAACGATAACGGACGTTGTATCCACTTTTTTGCCGATCGCATCTACTATACGCCGCGCGATTTTGAAATTCAAATGCCGCGCGTGATTGATTTGCAAATGCGGTGGATGTTGGTCATCTATCCCGATGAAAATCAGTTGCGGCTTGCCGCGTCACATTTCAAAGCCGCAGGGATTGTGCCCGTTTGGCGACGCTATTTGCGCGCCTACAATCGTTACTCGTCTTGGGAGCGCGATATTCAAATCCTCAAAGAGTATGGCTTGCCGCCTTATATGCAAGTTTACAACGAACCCGACAGTGAAGCCGAATGGGATGGTCGTCCCGTGAATCGTGATCTGTGGATGGCGAATTTCATCGCCTCGGCGCGCGAAATTTACAACGCGGGTGGTTTCGTGGGCTTGCAAGTGCTCGATCCCGATTGGCTACGCGCGGTGATTCGCGAAATCAAAGCGCGCAAAGGCGACCGACTCTTTGGGCGAATGTTCTTTGTGCCCCATTCGTACGCGCTCAATCATCCTCCCAATTACACCGAGGATGAAAATTCGGTCTTGGGCTTTCGAATGTACGCGGATGTGTTTCGCGAAGAGTTGGGATTCGTCCCGCCATTTATCGTGGGTGAGGGAGGATGGAAAATCGGCGAGGCGCACGATAGTCGTTTTCCCAAAGTGGACGAGGTTCTGATCGCCAAGTACTATGTGGAACTGTTCAACTGGTTTCGTCCGCCGGGGCGACTGTCGAATGGGGAACCACTACCCGATTATCTGTTCGCCTTCTGTCCTTGGCTGTTGGCATCGAACACAACGGCGGGCGCGTGGTACGATTCGTTTGAAGGTGAACGTACGTTGTTGATTCAATCCGTGACCAAGATGGGTACG
>JAOACU010000089.1 GCA_026417715.1 Anaerolineae bacterium
GAATTGCAAGGCAAGAATTTGGTGCTCTCGGTGGGCTTGTCGCATCAAGTTACCATCGAGGCGCCACCCGGCATCACCTTCACCGTTGATAAATCACAGCGCGTCTTTACGGTCGAAGGTATAGACAAACAACTGGTCGGCGAAATTGCTGCGCGCATTCGCGCGGTGCGTCCACCTGAACCCTACAAAGGCAAGGGCATTCGTTATCAAGGCGAAAAGATTCGCCGCAAAGCCGGCAAAGCCGGTAAGACAGGAGCGAAATAAAATCTCGCGCGGATACAATCGCGCGATGAGGGAGATGTATGAAGACATTGGAAACACACGTGCGGCGTGCGCGACGCCATCGTCGCGTGCGCGCCAAAATCAAAGGCACGCCCGAACGCCCGCGCTTGAACGTGTTTCGGAGCGCACGCCACATCTTTACACAAATCATTGACGATACCAAAGGACACACGCTGGTTGCCGCTTCGACGTTGGATGCCGAGATTCGCGCTCAAGCGGCACAGTTGAAAAAGACCGAAGAAGCCAAAGCCGTTGGCAAGTTACTGGCACAACGCGCGCTGAGTCAAGGCATCAAGCGTGTGGTGTTTGATCGCGGCGGCTACAAGTATCACGGGCGCGTGGCAGCGTTGGCAAGCGGCGCGCGCGAAGGTGGTCTCGAGTTCTAGTCACGGGGAGAAAGTCAATGCCAAAAGGTACAGCCAAAGTTTCGCGAGTACGGGAACGCGAGCAGGAAGAAGGACCGAAATTCGACGAGCGCGTCGTTTCGATCACGCGCACGGCAAAAGTCGTTAAAGGCGGACGCCACTTTGGCTTTCGCGTGGTCGTCGTCGCGGGCGATAACAACGGTAGCGTTGGCGTGGGTGTGGGCAAAGCGCGCGAAGTGCCCGATGCGATTCGCAAAGGCACAGAACGCGCGCGCAAAGCCATGGTGAAAATCCCACTGGCAGGTACCACGATTCCGCATCAAGTCATTGCCAAGTTCGGCGCGTCCGAAGTGTTGCTCAAGCCGGCGACACCCGGCACCGGTGTCATCGCCGCCGGTGGTGTGCGCGCGGTGTTGGAATGCGCGGGCGTGCGCGATGTGTTGACCAAATCGCTCGGCAGTTCCAATCGCTTGAATGTCGTGCGCGCGACGTGGGAAGCGCTCAAGCAGATGAAGGATGTCGAAGAGGAAGCCAAGCGGCGCAACAAACCCGTCCAGCAATTATTGCCACCCTGGAGGAAGACGTCAGATGTCAAATCCGGCTAAACTGCGTATCACTTGGGTCAAGAGTGCGATTGGATACAACAAGAAACAAAAAGCCACCATCGCGGCGTTAGGGTTGCGTAAACTGGGACAAGTGGTCGAAAAACCGGACACGCCCCAAGTGCGCGGGATGGTGTTTGCGGTACGCCACTTGGTCAAGTGTGAAGAGGTCAAAGAGTAGGACAAATTTTAGATTTGTCCTACCTTCCATCTGTGTAAGGTGAGAGAGTCAAATGAAACTACACGAACTACAACCCGCCGAAGGATCGAAGCATCGTCGGCGACGCGTGGGACGCGGCATTGCCGCTGGACAAGGCAAGACCGCTGGGCGTGGCACCAAAGGTCAGCGCGCCCGTACGGGACGTGGCATCAAGCCGTACTTTGAAGGTGGGCAATTGCCTCTCGTGCGTCGTTTGCCACACAATCGCGGCTTTACGAATATCTTTCACGTCGAGTACAACGTCGTCAATCTGGGCGCGCTCGATGCCAAGTTTGAAGCCGGCGCGCGCGTGACGCCGGAAATTTTGGCGGAGCGCGGTCTGGTGCGTTCGCCTGAAAATGTGAAAATCTTGGGCAATGGCACATTGACCAAGCCGTTGACGATTCAAGCGCACGCCTTTTCTGCTAGCGCGAAAGAAAAAATCGTCGCGGCAGGAGGCACCGTCGAGACGATTGGTCAATGAGCCAAACGCTTCGCTCAATGAGCCAATTCGTCAATGAGCCAATGAGCCAAAATGCAGATTGGAGATTGGAGATTAGAGATTAGATTTGGCTCATTGGTAAATTGGTTCATTGGCTCATTGTTCTGGAGGAATTATGCTTGACGCGCTGAAAAACGCGATGCAGTTACCCGATCTACGGAACAAGATTTTGTTCACGTTGGGTATCTTGGTGGTCTATCGTCTTGCCGCGCATATTCCGGTGCCGGGCGTTGATCCGCAGGCGTTGGATACACTCTTTCGCGCGAACCAATTGCTGGGCTTTCTCGATTTGTTCTCTGGTGGCGCGCTCTCTAACTTTTCGATTGTAGCAATGGGTGTGTATCCGTACATCACCGCGCAAATCATTATGCAACTTGCTATCGGTATCGTTCCGCAACTCGAACGGTTGTGGAAGGAAGGCGGCGAAGCCGGACGCGCCCAGATTACACGCTGGACTTATTTGCTGACCGTACCTTTGGCGGCACTGCAAGCGTTCGCGCAAGCAATGATGTTGACCCAAAGCAATCCGCCAGTGCTGACGAACTTTGGTTTGCAAACGCACCCGCTGGAAACAATCTCAGTGATCATCACCCTGACAGCGGGAACGATCTTTGCGATTTGGCTGGGGCAGTTGATCACCGAACAAGGTATCGGTAGTGGTATTTCGATCATCATCTTTGGCGGTATCGTCGCTGGCATTCCGCAACGTATCGGGCAGATGTTGGAGCAACCGCTGACGCTGATCTTTTTTACCGTTGTAACCATCATCACCATCGTTGGAATTATCTTGGTGCAAGAAGGGCATCGGCGCGTGCCAGTGCAGTATGGCAAGCGCGTGCGCGGCACCAAGATGTACGGCGGACAAGGCACACACATTCCGTTGCGCGTCAATTCGTCGGGAATGATTCCGCTCATCTTTGCGATTTCGATTCTGATTTTCCCAGGTGTGATTGCCAGTTACTTTGCCGCGCCGCCGGGGCAACCTGAAAACATCGCCAATTGGATCGTTAACGCGTTTAATCAGAATAGCCCGGTGTACTGGATCGCCTATTTCATTATGGTCGTTGGCTTTACGTTCTTTTACACCGATGTTATCTTTCGGCAACAGAACTTGGCAGAAGTGTTGCAAAAACAAGGTGGGTTCATTCCGGGCATTCGACCGGGCAAACGCACCGAAGAGTACTTGAACGGCGTCTTGCAACGCATCACTCTCGTCGGCGCACTCTTTTTGGGCTTGGTTGCTATTTTGCCGTTCCTTGTGCGCGACGTGACCGAGACGAACGCGATGATCATCACGAGCACTGGCTTGCTCATCGTTGTTGGCGTGGTGCTGGACACAATGAAGCAGTTGCAAGCGCAGTTGGTGATGCGCCATTACGAAGGATTCATCAAGTAGTAACCAATGGTGCTACTTGTCATTCTGAGCGACCGCAGGGAGCGAAGAATCTCACAAACCACTTGGCGAGACGCTTCGCTGCACTCAGCGTGACAAAGGGCTTTACGGAGGCAGTCGTGAGTGACGCGTCCAAGTACATCATCCTGCTCGGCGCGCCGGGCGCGGGCAAAGGCACGCAAGCCGAAATTCTGCGCGAACGTTTTGGACTAGCCCACGTTTCGAGTGGCGATCTCTTTCGCGAGAACGTTGCCAAGCAAACGCCGTTGGGGCTTCTTGCCAAGACGTATATGGACAAGGGCGAGTTGGTCCCAGACGACGTGACGATCAAGATGGTGATGGAGCGGATCGCGCGCGACGATTGTGCGCGCGGCGTCATCTTCGATGGTTTTCCGCGCACCGAAGCGCAAGCGCGCGCGCTCGATGCGGCACTCGCGCAAGCGAACAAGAAAATCGGTGCGGTGATTTACATCCGCGTCCCCGATGCGGTCTTGGTTGAACGCTTGTCCGCGCGCTGGAGTTGTCCGACGTGTGGCGCGGTGTACAATCAATTGACTAGTCCGCCGCGTGTTGCGGGCAAGTGCGACAAAGACGGCAGCGCGCTCACCCAGCGCGACGATGACAAGCCCGCAACGGTGCGCCGACGCTTGGAGGTGTATCACCAGCAGACTGCGCCGCTCATCGCGTACTATCAGCGCGCTGGATTGTTGCGCGAAGTGAACGGTGAACAGCCCATCGAGCAAGTGACGCTGGCGCTCACGCACATCACCCAAGCCCTGTAAGGTGCGCGCGTGTGATTGTCATCAAATCGAAAAGCGAACTCGCGATTATGCGCGAAGCCGGACGCATCGTTGCCAAGACGTTGGAGGAACTGAAACAGATCATCCGCCCCGGCGTGACGACGTACGAACTCGATCAACTCGCGCAAACGATCATCACGCGACACGGTGCGGTGCCGACGTTCAAGGGGTATCGTGGTTTTCCGGCGTCCATTTGCACTTCGATCAATCACGAAGTTGTGCATGGCATTCCGAGCAAAAAGCGCGTGCTGAACGAAGGCGACATTATTTCGATTGACGTGGGCGCGACACTCAAAGGGCTGATTGGTGACGCGGCGATTACATTGCCAGTCGGACGCGTTTCGGAGCGCGCGCGGCGATTGCTGGAGACGACCGAAGGCGCGCTGTGGGCAGCGATTGCTCAATGTCGCGCAGGCAACTATTTGGAAGACATTTCCGCCGCGATTCAAGATTACGCCGAATCGCGCGGCTATTCGGTAGTGCGCGAGTATGTGGGGCACGGAGTCGGACGGCAAATGCACGAAGACCCCCAAGTGCCCAACTTTCGACAAGGCAAGCGCGGACCGCAACTCAAACCGGGAATGACACTCGCGCTCGAACCGATGGTGAACGAAGGCACAGCCGAGACGCGCGTCTTGCGTGACAAGTGGACTGTCGTCACCAAAGATGGCAAACTCTCGGCGCACTTTGAACACACGGTTGCCATCACCAACGGCGAACCGGACATTTTGACACTACCTTAACGTTGTCTTACTGAACACTGAATACTGAATACTGCTTACTGCGTATTGCATACTGAATACTGAACACTGTCCTACTGAACACTGGAACCTGGAGGCACAATGAAAGTTCGACCTTCCGTGAAACCGCGTTGCGAAAAATGCAAAGTCATCCGACGACGCGGCGTGGTACGCGTAGTTTGTGAAAATCCCAAACACAATCAGCGACAAGGATAATTTGGAGAGTTTGGAGTTCGGAATTTGGAGTTCGGAATTCGGAGTTCGGAGTTCGGGGTTCGGAGTTCGGTGATGGGGACGATTTGCACTGTGCCATTCGTGCTTTGCAATTTCACGCCGCACGCTTGCAACATTCGCTCGGTGTGATCGCGCGATAAACTGGGTTCACGAATCGTAGTGGGCGAATCGGCGAAGAGACCAGCGAGCAAAATCGCGGATTTGACTTGTGCGCTGGCGACTGGCAAGGTGTAATCAATTCCGCGCAATCGCGCACCACGAATCGCCAGTGGAGGCAATTGATCGTTCGCACGCGCGATAATCGTCGCGCCCATCTGGCGCAACGGTTCGATGATGCGCGCCATCGGACGACGTTTCAGGGCGGGCGTGCCATCGAGAATCGAAAGAAAATTTTGTCCCGCACACACGCCCGCCAGCAAACGCATCGTCGTACCCGATCCGTGACAGAACAACACTTCGCTGGGTTCGCGCAACGAATGTACACCGCGCCCACGCACGACGAGTGTCGCCGGTGCAAGTGGTGTGATCTCCACACCGAGCGCGCGCAGACAATCGAGTGTGGCGTGCGTGGTGGTGCTCGCTAAAAAATTTTCGATGCGCGTTTCGCCATTGGCAAGTGCCGCGACAATCGCCGCGCGATGCGAGATGGATTTATCGGCGGGCACGTGAACGGTGCCACGCAAAGGTTGAACGGAAGGAGAAATAAAAAACTGGGTCATGGCTGATTCTTTTTCGTTCCCAAGTTGACGGTCATCGTATTAGTATGTTATACTCGGTTTGATTGTATGGATATAATTCAAAAGCAGAATTTTATCCAAGCCAAAGCGGCAGAGGGAAGAATCCACTGGTCTCGACACGCGCTGGCTGAATTATCTGCGGAGAGTTGGACTGTCTACCAAGTCGAATCGGCCTTGCACCGTGCCGAGATTATCGAAGACTATGCACATCTTCACAGACATTTGCCGGACTGTTTGGTATTGGCATCTATTCCGGACGGCACTCCCATTCATGCCGTTATTGCGATGAACCTTGCTCAAGACTATATTTTGATTGTTACGGTGTATCAACCTACAGAACAGGAGTGGTACGATGATTGGCGAACTCGTAAATGATCGTTGCTATTTCTGCAACGGACGGTTAGAACATAAACTTGCGACCATTCCATTTGTCAAAAACGATCGCGTTGTTGTCATCAAGAATGTGCCTGCGCAGGTATGTATGCAATGTGGTGAACCGATCATGAGCAGTCCTGTGGCGCGGAATGTTGACACGCTTTTGAAACAAGCCTATTGCCTCAATAGTGAGATTTCGGTTCTGGCGTACGTTGAGTTACTTGGCCAACCGGTCTAGATATTCTTTGCCTCTGATTCGCCGCACTCTGCAAACATTCCCGTAATTCAAGCTCCTCACCTTTTTCAATTCTGCTGGCTAGTACTTTCAACTTGCGCGCACTTGCCCGCAACGCCTCGGTAACATTCGCGCGATTCGTCATCAAAATATCGAGCATCATCGTCGGGTTGCTCGCCGCTAGCCGCGACGTGTCGCGAAAACCACTCGCCGCCAACGCGAACAGTAAATCATCGTCGCGCGCGCGTTCATCGGCGATCATCATCAGCGTTGCCGCGAGCAAGTACGGCAAATGACTCGTCGTCGCTAGAATCCAATCGTGACGCTCGGCATCAACGATGAGCGGACGCGCGCCGATGCGCTGCACAAGCGATTGAGCATACGCAAGAGTCTGGGGAGATGTGCGCGCGAGCGGCGTCAAGACAAAGACAGTGTTCGCGAATAAATTTGCATCGGCGGATAAAAAACCAGCCGTCTCTTTGCCGCATAAAGGATGCCCACCAATGACTTGAAGATGCGCTGGCAGTTGGCTCATCGCTTGGACGATGTCGCGCTTGGTCGAACCCACGTCCATCACGATTGCATCGGCACGCGCGAGCGCGCCTACGCGCGGCAACAGTTCGAGAATGGTGCGCACCGGTGTTGCGAGGACGATGACATCGGCTCGCGCAACCGCGTTCAAATCGGACGTGGCTTCAATGCCGCGCGCGCGAGCATCGGCACAGGTTTCAGCATTGCGGTCAATTGCCAAAACGTTTTGGAATACCCCGCGCTCTTTCAACGCCAACGCGAGTGAACCGCCCATCAAACCGATGCCAACAATGGCGATGGTCTGACCCTGAAACGCATCTTCGGTCATCCGTTGGCTCCTTCACACCGTGCGCTCGACCGCTTGTGCCACGCGACGCACCTGTTCCACCAAGCGCGCAAAATTTTCCGGCTTGAGTGACTGCGCGCCATCACTCAAAGCGTGTGCTGGGTCGTGATGCACTTCGATAATCAAGCCATCCGCGCCCGCCGCAATCGCCGCGCGCGCAATCGGCGTTACCAATTCCCATTTGCCGGTGCCGTGACTGGGATCAGCAATGACCGGCAAGTGCGTGAGCGACTTGAGTACCGGAATCGCATTGACATCGAACGTGTTGCGCGTGGCAGTTTCAAACGTCCGAATGCCACGTTCGCACAACATCACGCGCGTATTGCCGTGCGCCAAGATGTACTCCGCCGCCATCAACAACTCTTCGACGGTGGACATCATTCCACGTTTGAGCAAAACCGGCTTTTGAACTTCGCCAACCGCGTGCAAGAGCGCGTAATTTTGCATATTGCGCGCGCCGATTTGCAAAATATCGGCGTACTGCGCGACGAGCGTAACTTCTTGCGGCGACATTACTTCGGTGATGATGGGGAGATGAAATTCCTCGCGCGCTTCGCGCAAGAGTTCGAGTCCCTTGAGACCCAGACCTTGAAACGCGTACGGCGACGTGCGTGGTTTGAAGGCGCCACCGCGCAAAATGTGTGCGCCGGCTTGCTTGACCGCCGCCGCCGTCTTCATCAACTGCTCGCGCGATTCCACCGAACACGGACCCGCCATCACAACAATTTGTTTACCGCCGATGGAGATACCGTTGATCTTGACGATGGAATCGTCCGGGTGAAAATCGCGCGAGGCAAGTTTGAACGGATGCAAAATCCGCATCGCGCGCTCCACACCTTCAAGCAACTCAAACGATTCTGGCTCGATGGGGCGTTCATCACCAATGACGCCGATGATGGTACGCTCTTCACCTTGCGAGAGATGCGCGCGATAGCCCAGCGTCTCGATGTGTTGCACCACGCGCTCGATTTGTTCGCGCGTCGCTTGATGTTTCATAACGATCACCATTATTTTTCCTCCTTGGCTCATAGGTAGAAAACGGTACTAGACATCGCCTCAACGAATGGGCAATGAATAAACGAATCCACACGGCTCTCATTCGTTTATTCGTTCAGTATTCGTTGAGGCGGAATTCCAAAAGAAACCTCCACATCTGTAGAAACTTTCTTCTCCCCAAGCGTTCCTTCTTTACCCAGCGGGATATGAACCTAACACTTTGAGAAACGAACTCTTGCTCAACAAGTTGACGAGAGCATCGCGGCAGGGAGGATCGCTCCAATGCCCTTCAAAATCGAGATAAAAGACATAGTGCCAAGGCACACGACGATCGGGGCGCGATTCGATCTTGGTGAGATTGATGCCGCGCGAAGCAAACTCGCCCAAACAGTTGTAGAGTGCGCCGGGAACGTGCCGCGTGGCAAACACGATGGACGTTTTCGATTTTTCGGCGCGCGGTGGCTCGTTCTGCGCGATGACAAAAAAGCGCGTGAGGTTGTTGGGCAAATCTTGAATGTCGCGCGCGAGAATGTGCAAGCCGTACAAACGCGCGGCTGTTTCGCTCGCAATCGCCGCCGCGTTTTTTTCCGGCGATGCGGCTAATTGCTTTGCCGCGCCAGCGGTATCGTACGCCACGACGGGTTCCCAATGATGTTCGGCGATGAAACGTTCGCATTGCGCAAGGGCTTGGGGATGCGAGTACACACGCCGAATGTCCGCGAGGGTTGTGCCTGCGTTTGCCAAGAGCGCGTGTCGTACACGAAAGATGACCTCGCGCGCGATTTTGAGATCGTGATCCAACAAGAGATCGTACGATTGGTTGATCGCGCCCGCCGTCGAGTTTTCGATGGGCAACATTCCCAGTTCGGCTTGCCCGGTTTCTACCGCGCGGAAAATGGCATCGAAGGATGGACACGCCAGCGTGGGGGTCTCTACGCCAAACGTCTCAAAGATGGCTTCTTGCGAATACGCACCATTTTCACCTTGAAAAGCAATCATCCCGTTTGCTCCTTTGCCCAATCAGGACGCAAGTGTTTCGCCTCGCGCAAGTAAATATGTCGCAGATCGCTTGCAGTCCGATTCGTTTCGCAATGAATCATCACGCGGATACAACGCGGCACATCGTTGACCACACGCGGGGCTTGTGCATCGAGCAAAGCCACATTCGTCCAGCCCAACTCGCGCGCGGCGCGCGCGGGGAATGCGGCATCCAAATCCGGCGTCATCGTGAACCAAACGCTGATGATGTCCGCCACATCGAGTTGATTCGCTTGAACAATCGCGAGCAAAAGTTCACGCGTGGCGTCCAGAATCGCTTGGCGCGTGTTTTCGTTGGCGGTGGTGGCACCGCGAATGGCACGAATGGGCATAGCACCAACATGTCTTTTAGTGTACGTCTGTAGCCAGTGCTCGCCTCCAATCAGTGCGGAGATCATCTGTGCTGCGCCAATCGCTCATTGCATCCTCCCTTGAAAAACAAAACGAGCGTGGGGGTTGAAATCCCACGCTCGTTAGTTTCACTCTGCGTACGGTTAATGGATAGGCGTGACGATTCGACCCCGCGTTGAATCGGCGGCGTTCAAGTAGCCGTAAAAGTAAAACGCAAAGGTCGAATAGCCCTTCATCATACTTTGAATTTAGCATAACTTGGGAGATTTTGTCAAATCGGAGCGGCGCAGAACCTGTCTCTTATACACATCT